>CADEGB010000132.1:3923-10838 GCA_902826755.1 uncultured Gemmatimonadota bacterium | reverse complement strand
CGAAGCGGACCAGATCCGGTTCGTTGGCGGCCCAGAGACGGGGGAGCAAATCGCCCACGACCCAGACGAGCAGGACGGCCAGCAGCAACCGAAGAGCCGACTGGGGAAACGGCCAGGCCCACCACGCCAGCGCCAACCCCGCGAGAAACGCCGCGATGACCAGGAGCCCGAGATGGACGACGTGCAAGGCTCGGGCATGCGACAGGGTTCCGGGCTCGGGCGCGCCGGTCGGCGCGAGCAGGCGAGGGAGCCCGGCATCGCTCTCGGAGGCGAGCGCAACGAGAGCCGCCCAGAGGGTGCACACCCCCGCCAGGATCGGCGCCACGCCCAATTGGAGAGCCGCGATCAACTGAGACACGCCAGGTACCGCTCCTGTCGTTTCCACATCCCCGACCGGGTCCGCCCCTCGCCATCGGGATGATCCCAGCCGAGTACGTGGAGCGTTCCGTGAATGACCAGTCGAAGCAGTTCCTCGCGGACTGGAATCCGCCGAGCCTCCGCTTCCTGCGCGGCCACCGCCCGGCAGACGTAGATGGCACCCGCCAGCGGCCCGTCGAGCTGCGTCAGCCCAAACGCGAGTACGTCGGTGGGCCGGTCATGCCCCTTCCACGCCGCATTGAGCCGGCGGATGGCCTGGGGGCCGATGAAGGATACCGAGATGACCGCCCGCCGTCGCTCGCGAGCCAGCACCAGCCGCACCGCTCCCTCGATCCGCGCGGCGGCCACCGGCCGATGACGACCGTGGATCGTCACCGCCGACGGGGCCGGCGGTTCAGCCACTCTGGTCCTGGGCGTAGGCACGGATGATCTCGCGGACCAGCCGATGCCGGACCACGTCGGCCTCAGTCAGATAATGGAAGACGAGTCCGTCGATGCCAGGGAGGATCCGCTCGATCTGGATCAGCCCGGAGTCCTCTCGTTTGGGGAGGTCGACCTGGGTCTTGTCACCCGTCACCACGACCTTGCTGTTCACGCCGAGGCGGGTGAGGAACATCTTCATCTGAGCACCGGTGGCGTTCTGCGCTTCGTCGAGGATGATGAACGCATCGGACAGCGTCCGCCCCCGCATGTACGCCAGCGGGGCAATCTCGATGGTCCGGCTTTCCAGCGCCTTGGCCACCCGATCCTGCGGCATCATGTCCTCGAGCGCGTCGTACAGCGGCCGGAGGTAGGGATCGACCTTGGCCTGGAGGTCGCCCGGGAGGAAGCCTAACGACTCGCCCGCCTCGACCGCGGGCCGAGCCAGGATGATCCGCCGGACCCGCTTGCGGGCCAAGGCCTCGATGGCCTTGGCCACCGCCAGGTAGGTCTTGCCGGTCCCAGCCGGCCCGATCCCGATGACGATGTCGTTCTGGGCAATGGCCTGGAGGTAGTCCTTCTGGCCCTGGGTCTTCGGCAGAATGGCCCGCCGGAGGCCCGGGAGCAAGATTCGCCCTTCGCCCGGGGCGGCGAGTTCCGGCGGCAACGCGCCGTCCTGCGCCATGCGGGTGATCGTGTCCGGCGTGACGCCCTCGCCCATTCGGGCCAAGTCGATCAACGCCTGGACCACCGAGCCGGCGCGATCGACCTGTTCGCCCGGACCGCTGACGGTCAGGGTGTCGCCTCGGAGCGCGGCGCGCACGCCGAGGGTTCGGCCCAGTTCGACCAGGTTGGCGTCGTTGACCCCGGCCAGGAGAAGCGGGTCGGCGCCCTCGATTCCGAATCGTTGAATCGTCTCGTCGGCCATGTCAGCTCGCGGGGCGACGGACGGTCAGGTTGAGGACATCGAGGTCCTTCTGCTCGACCGTGACCGGAGCCCCCTCGAACAGCGCCCGGGCGGCGGTGGTCTTCGGAAACGCCACCACGTCGCGAAGCGACGGCGCCCCGGCCAGGAGCATGGCGGTCCGATCGAACCCGATCGCGAAGCCACCCATCGGCGGCGCCCCGGTGGCCTGCGCGTCGAGGAGGAACCCGAACCGGCGTCGCTGCTCTTGCGGTTCGATCCCCAGCAGCCGGAAGACCCGCTGCTGGAGGTCGGGATCGGTGATCCTGATCGAGCCGCTCCCCAGTTCGGTTCCGTTGTAGACCGCGTCGTAGTGGATGGCTCGGCACCGACCGGGATCGGTTTCCAGGAATGGCACGTCGTCAGGGTGCGGCGACGTGAACGGATGGTGCACGAACACGTGCTGCCCGGTGACCGGGTCGGGCTCGAAGAGTGGAAAGTCGACCACCCAGAGGAACGCATGCCTGGTCCGGGGTGCCGGGCCCAACCGGCGGATCAACGCGGTCCGGACGGCGTGGAGCGCCGGTGATGTCACGCCATCGACCCCGACCGCCCCGACGAACCCGTCGCCCGGCTGGCCGGCCCACCCGGCGACGAACTCGGCGCCTAACGCCTTGACGCCCTGTCCTTCCCACCCCGCCTCGCCCCGCTTCATCCAGACCAGTCCCGACGCCCCGGCGTCCCGGGCGGTCTGGGTGAGCGCGTCAAAATCCTTGCGCGACAGATCCGCCGCGCCCGGAACCCGGATGCCGCGGAAGCGAACGCCGCCGGTCCCAACCCCCGCCAGGAACGGCGCGGCACCCGCCCCGAGCCGAGCCCCGAGGTCCTCGATCTCGAAGCCGTAGCGGAGGTCCGGCTTGTCGATGCCCCAGCGCTCCATCACTTCAGCGTAGGTGAGCCGCGGAAACGGCTGGTCGACCGCCTGGCCGGCCTCGTCCCACTGCCCGACCAGCACCGCCTCGATGTACTTCATCACGTCGTCGGCGGTGACGAATGACGTCTCGATGTCGATCTGGGTGAACTCCGGCTGTCGGTCGGCCCGGAGATCCTCGTCCCGGAAGCACCGGGCGATCTGGAAGTAGCGATCGCACCCCGCCACCATCAGCAGCTGTTTGTAGATCTGGGGCGACTGGGGCAAGGCATAGAACTCACCCGGGTGGACCCGGGACGGAACCAGGTAGTCACGGGCACCCTCGGGTGTGGGCTTGGTGAGAATCGGGGTTTCGATCTCGAGAAACCCCATCTCACTCAGGTCCCGGCGGGCCCGCTGCGCCAACCGGTGCCGGAGAATCAGATTCCGCTGGAGTTCGGGTCGGCGGAGGTCGAGCACCCGGTGCTTGAGCCGGAGTTCCTCGGCCGCGAGGTCCTCGTTGTCCTTCCGGGCCACCGGAATGGCCGGGGTGCCCGCCGGGCCGACCACCGTGAGGTCGGTGACGTGCACTTCGACCTCGCGCGACACCATCCCCTCGTCGCGGGCCGGATTGGGGCGGAGTTGGACCGTTCCGGTCACCAGGATGACCGACTCGACGCCGAGTGCCTGCGCCCGCGCCAGCACCGGCGCGGCGGTCCAGTCGGGGCTCAGGGACAATTGCACCAGGCCGTCGCGATCCCGGAGATCGATGAACACCAAGCCACCAAGATCACGCCGGCGGTGGACCCACCCTCCGAGCCGGACAGTCTGACCGACCAAGGACCGGTCGACCGAGCCCGCCCGGTGACTCCTGAGGGAGGTTGCTGCCTCGAATTCTTTCGCCATACGGGCAAACGTAACGCCCTTTCACCACAAGCGGCAAGCGATTGACCCATGAAGAGTTACGCGCATTTTACCTGCCGCCGACCGGCGGGCCGGGAAGCCGGCGGGCCCCCGGGCCGTTAGCTTTGCCCGGATGACGGACTCCCTGCTCGACTTGGCCCCTGCCGCCGCCCGGGAAAAGATCGTCGCCTGGACCGCCGAGCGAGGCCTTCCGGGTTACCGTGCCGACCAGATCAACCGGCGCCTCTGGACCAGCCCGGTCGGCTCCTGGTCGGAAGCCACCGAATTGCCGGCGCCGCTGCGGGACGCGCTCGAGGCCGATTGGCCGTTGCCGCGCCTGGCCGTGGCCAGCCTCGAGACGAGCGCCGACGGGACCCGGAAGTTCCTCTGGCGCCTGGCCGACGGCGAAGCGATCGAGTCCGTCCTGATTCCGAGCGGGGCTCGGCGAACCCTCTGCATCTCCTCCCAGGCGGGCTGCGCGTTAGGCTGCGTCTTCTGCGCCACCGGACGGATGGGCTTCCGCCGGAACCTGACACCCGCCGAAATCGCCGGACAGGTCCGCGAAATCATCCTCCGCGACCCGACCGACCGCCCCACCAACATCGTCTTCATGGGGATGGGTGAGCCGCTCCTCAACTGGCCCGCCGTGGACGTGGCGCTGACCATCCTCAACGATCCCGCCGGCTTCGGGATCGGGGCCCGCCACATCACCGTCTCGACCGTCGGCATTCTTCCGGGCATGGAAGCCCTTCGGGCCCGGCCGGAGCAGTTCCGGCTGGCGATTTCCCTCCACGCCGCGCGGTCCGACACCCGGCTCGGCCTGATGCCGATCGAAAAGAAATATTCCCTCGGCGCGGTCCTGACCGAGGCCAAACGGTTCGGTCGCCGGGTCACCTTCGAATACGTGATGATCGCCGGCACCAACGATCGCGACGAGGACGCGGACCGGCTGGCCCGATTGGCCCAGCCGCTCGGCGCCCACGTCAACCTGCTCCCGCTTCATCCAGGTGGCGCGCCAGGACTGGCACCCAGTTCGGGGAACCGGATGCGGGCGTTTGCGGGGCGGCTCCAGTCGGCGGGTGTGGAGGCGGTGATCCGGCGCAGCCGCGGCCTCGACATCAACGCCGCCTGCGGCCAGCTGTACGTCGAGATGGAGAAAAAGCGGCGACCGTCGCCGACCGCTCCCGCGCGCTGATCCGATGCTCCGAACCGTCCTCCGGTTCGTATTCGGCCGGGTCCTCCGGCTCTTCTTCCGGCGCATCGACGTCGTGTGCCTCGAGCGGGTCCCGCGCGAGTGTCCCCCCCTCTTCGCCATCAACCATCCCAACGGCCTCGTGGATCCGCTCCTGCTGCTCTCGTTCGCGCCGCGACCCGTGTCGTTCCTCGGGAAAGCGCCGTTGTTCCGGATGCCGGTCATCGGCTGGTTCGTGCGGGCGCTCGACACCATTCCGGTCTACCGACGGCAGGATCTGGCGGACACCGCCCAGAATCGGGAGACCTTTGCCCGCGCCCGAAGCCTGCTCGAACGCGGGGGAACCATCGCGATCGCCCCCGAGGGGGCCAGCCATTCCGATCCGAGCCTCCGCCGCCTCAAGACCGGCGCCGCCCGCATCGCGCTCGGCGCGGGGACCACGAGCCCGGTCCGGATCGTCCCCGTCGGGCTCTTCTACACCGACAAGGGCACCTTCCGGAGCGAAGCGCTGGTCCTGTTCGGAGAACCACTTGCCGTCGATCCCGCGGCCCTCGACGAACGAGGCGAACCGGCGGCCGACCGAGTCGACGCGGTCACCGCCGACCTGGAGCGACGCCTCTCCGCGGTCGTGCTTCAGGCCGACGAGCACGAGGCCCTCGAGCTAGCCGCCCGGGTCGAGCGGATGCTGTCCGGCACCGGAGATCCGAGGGCCCGAACCGTCGACGCGACGTTCGCCACCCGGCGCCAATTGGCCGCGGGGTACCGGACCCTCCGGGAAACCGACCCCGACCTGCTCGACCGCCTCCGGCGCCGACTCGAGCGCCTCGATCAGGGCTTTCGCCGCGCCCGGCTCGACCCGACCCGCCCGATTCCGCCCCGCCCTACCCCTGGTTCGATCGTTGGCGCGATGGGCTGGTTCCTGCTCCGGATCGTGCTCTTCCTCCCGCTCGCGTTGCCCGGGCTGGTGCTCCACTTCCCGGCCTACTGGGCCATCGGCCGACTGGCGCGCCGATTCACCGGCCCGAGCGACGATGTCCTGGCCACCGCCAAGATCATCGGCGCGGCGCTCCTCTATCCATTGACCTGGCTGGTGGTGGCGGTGCTGGGATATCGGTGGGGCGGCTGGCCCGCGGCGGCCGGGGTCGCCCTGCTGGCGCCCCTGTCGGGGTCCGCCGCGCTCACCCTGGTGGAGCGATTCGACCGGTTCGTATCGGGGACGCGGGCGTTAGGCGTCCACCTCGTCGACACCGACCGGGTGGCCGGCCTGGTGGCGGAACGCGAGGCGCTCCGTCATGATCTGATGTCCCTGGCCTCCCGGCTCGGTCTGACCGAGGCGCCGCTCGGCTAACGGCCCGTCAGGCCACCCGGTTCGGCGGCGGCGATCCGGCAAAGAAGGCGTCGAGATTGTCGGCCGCCAGCATCCCCATCGCGGTCCGAGTCTCCACCGTGGCACTGCCGAGGTGCGGGAGCAGGACCACGTTGTCGAGCGCCAGCAATTCGGCCGGCACCCGCGGCTCCTCCCGATAGACGTCGAGACCGGCGGCTCGGAGCCGACCGGTTCGAAGCGCCTCGGCCAGCGCGATCTCGTCGATCAGCGCGCCACGGGCGGTGTTGATCAGGACCGCGTCGGGCCGGAGGAGGCCGATCCGGCGGGCGTCGAGCAGGCCGATCGTCTCCAGCGTGGCCGGACAATGGAGAGACACCACGTCGACCGTCCGGAGGAGGTCGTCGAGCGCCATCCGCCCGGCGTGGGCCGCGGACCCCGGATCCCGGCCCGCCCAGCGGACCGTCATCCCGAATCCGAGCCGAGCCCGGTCCGCCACCGCGCGGCCGATCCGGCCCATCCCGACGATGCCTAACGTCAGGCCCGAGACCCGGCGCCCGAGCAGCTGGGTCGGCTGCCAGCCGTCCCACCGGCCGGCGCGGACCAGACGCTCGCCTTCGCCGAGACGGCGGAGCGCCATCAGCATCAGCCCGATCGTCAGGTCGGCGGTGCAGTCCGTCAGGACGTCGGGGGTGTTGGTCACCACCACCCCGGCGCGGGTGGCGGCCGCCAGGTCGATCAGATTGACGCCGACCCCGAAGTTGGCCACGATCCGCAGCCGGCGCCCCGGTTGCTCGAAGATGTCGGCGGGCACCTGATCGGTCACCGTGGTCAGGGCCGCGTCGACCCGGCCGGCCGCCGCCCGGAGGGCCGCGAGGGGCTCC
>CADEGB010000132.1:0-3823 GCA_902826755.1 uncultured Gemmatimonadota bacterium | reverse complement strand
TCGTCACGACGCCATCGCAATCTACGGGGCCGCCGTCGCCGCCGTGGAGCCCCGCCGGGCGCTCACGCGGGCGCTGGCCACCACGCCCCCGCCGCAACGGGTCCGGATCTTCGCGATGGGCAAGGCGGCGTTCCCGATGGCCGCGGCCGCCGTCCAGCACCTCGATCGGCTCGAGATCCCGGTCACCGGCGGACTCGTCGTCACCCCTGACGAGGGCGACAGCCCCGATCCCCGGCTCCGGCGGGTGGTGGGTGATCACCCCCTCCCCGGCGCCCGTTCCGCGGCCGCGGCCGACGCGCTCGAGCAGGCCGTGGCCCAGTCGACCCCCCGCGAAGAGGCGTGGGTCCTGATCTCCGGCGGCACCACCAGTCTGATCGGCGCGCCGATCGAGGGCGTTTCTCCGATCGAGTACCAGCGTCTGACCCAAGCCCTCGGCCGCGCCGGTCTCCCGATCGGCGACCTGAACCGAATTCGGAAGCGATTCTCGCGGTGGGGCGCGGGCCGCCTGGCGGTGGCCTGCCGAGCCGAGCGGGTCCGCGCCTTTGCCCTGTCGGACGTGCCGGGCGATCATCCCGGTGACATCGGGTCCGGCCCCTGCGAGCCGGACCCCACCACCGCCGCGGACGTTCAGCGGCTGCTGGCGGCCGCTCGGACCGGGGTGCCGGAGGTGGCGACCCGCCTCCTCGATCGGGTTCTCCGAGGCGACCGACCGGAGACGCCGAAGCCCGCCGACCCCGCCTTTGCCCGCGTCATCACCCGAATCGTGGCATCGAACGGCACCGCGCTCGACGGCGCGGCCGAGCGGGCCCAGGCGTTAGGCTTCCGCGTCATCCGCCACCAGGGCCTCATCATCGGCGACGCGGCCGGCGCCGGCCGGGCCCTCGTCCGCGATGCCCTGGCGGCCGATGCCGCCGGCGCCGGCACCGCCTGGATCGCGGGTGGCGAGACCACCGTCCCCCTCGGCGACGACGCCGGGCTCGGCGGCCGGTGTCAGGAACTGACTTTGGCCGCGGCCCGGGAACTCGCCATCGGCTCCCCCCGTCGGCCTATCGTGATCCTGGCGGGCGGCACCGACGGCCGCGACGGACCGACCGACGCCGCCGGCGCCGTCGTCGACGCCACCACCTGGGCCACGATCGCGGCGCGGGGCCTCGATCCGGAACGGGCCCTGACCAGCCACGACGCCTACCCCGCCCTCGCGGCGGCCGGTGCCTTGCTCCGTCAGGGCTTGACCGGAACCAATGTGATGGACGTGATGGTGGTGCTGGTGGGCGACGGGTCCAACCCTCAGAGCGCGAGCTTGCCTTTGGGCCACCGGTAGTCGGCGCCGAGCACCACCGAGACGTCGACCCGCCGCTTCGGATCGGGCGCCATGACCACCCGAGCGGTCCCGAGGAGCCGAGCCACTTCGTGGCCGCGGGCCTGGTCGCCCCGGCGCACCAGGACGGTGGTGGAGTCAAGCCGGTCCTCCGCGGTGCCGAAATAGACCACGTCGACCCCGCCCTCCCGCAACAGCCGAGTGACCTGCCGGGCCAGCCCGCTGCGCGCGGTGCCGTTCATCACCTCGACGACGACACCCCGCGCGCCACCGGCCACGGCCGCCAGCGCCGGCCGCGGTTCCGCGCGCCCGACCCCCCGCCGGACCGCCAGCACCGCCCCGGCCAGGACCACGAGCGCGCCTAACGCGAGGAGGAGGCGACCAGGGCGTTCCACATTCGGGCCGTGGCATCCGGCAACGGCCAGCCGGAGCGGACGAGGTGAAGGAGGCGGCGGGAGACCACCTCTCGGAAGACCTGCTCGGGTTCCCGGGGGAACCGCTCGGCCAATTCCGCCCGGGCGGCCTGATCGAATCGACGCCCCGGTTCGAGCAAATCGGCGCAATAGAGGGCGCGGCCCACCGGTTCCCAGTCGGGGGCCCCGACGGAATGGTACCGGACCGCGTCGAGCACTCCCCGATCGGCAAATCCCTCGGCCTCGGCGCGGCGGGCCGCGGCCGGACCATGGAGCAACGCCACCGGACCCTGCATCCCATCCGCCCAGGTGGCCAGCTCGGTCGGTTCGGCGTCTCGGAGCGCATCGTGAAGCCACGCGGCCCGGAGCCACCGGCTTCGCTCGGCGGCCGGGAGGTCCATCGTCACCGCCCAGCCGTGCATGAGCTCGGCCACCCGGCGGACGTGCGCCCGCCGCGGCTCGCCCATGGTGGCCCAGGGCGGGATCGACGGCTCGAGCTCGGCGGGAATGGTCACGGAATCGGCTGGTCGAGGATGGCGTTGTCGATCAAACGGGTCGTACCGATCCGGGCGGCCACCATCACCACGGTGGAGGGCGACACGGTGGCGACCGGTTCCAGCGTGTCCGGATCGGCGACGGCAATATAGTCCACCGTCACCGTCGGATCGGTGCCGAACACCGCCCGGGCGGCGGCGGCGATGCCGCCGGCATCCGCGATCCCGTCGCGCCAGGCCCGCTGCGCGGAGCGAAGCGCCGCCGACAGCAGCCGGGCGCGGATCCGGTCCTCGGGGCCGAGGTAGACGTTGCGACTGCTGAGCGCCAGGCCGTCCCCTTCCCGAACCGTGGAGCCGACCACTAATTCGATCGGCCAATCGAGATCGCGCACCATCCGACGGATCAGCGCCGCTTGCTGAAAGTCCTTCTGACCGAAACAGGCGACGTCCGGTCCGACGAGATGAAAGAGCTTGGCGACCACGGTCAGGACCCCGGAAAAATGCCCGGGCCGCACCGCGCCCTCCCACCGCGACGCCATGGCGCCCGGCTCGAGCCGAACCTCCACCGGTTCGGGATACATCACCTCGACCGTCGGCGTGAACAGGAGGTCGGTGCCCCGCTCGGCCAGCAGGGCGCGATCCCGGTCGAGATCGCGCGGATAGCGACTCAGATCCTCCCGAGGGCCGAACTGGAGCGGGTTGACGAAGATCGTGGCGACGACCCGGTCGGCGCGTTCCCGGGCCAGGTCGATCAGGCGAAGGTGGCCCTCGTGGAGATAGCCCATCGTGGGAACCAGTCCGATGCGCCGACCCTCCTGGCGCCAGGCGGCGAGGCGCGCGCGGAGTTCCGCTGGAACGGCAACTGTCTCCACCGGTCAGCTCTCGACGGCAAAGTGGCGGGCCAGACTCTTCAGGTCGCCGGCCACCCGCTGCAGTTCGCCGATGGCGGCCTCGAGATCGGCCTGGCCCCGACTCGCCTCCGAGGCCTGGGTGGCGAGCGACTCCGTCTCGCCCCGCATCCTGACCGACGCCTCGGCGATCTGGCGGATCTGGTCGGCCAACCGGCGACTTCCCTGTTCCTGATCAGCTTCGGAACTGGCGATGGCCCGGGCGTGTTCCCCGGCCTCGCCGGTGGCCTGAACGATCGCGTCGAGCGCCCGAGCCGCCTCGGCGCTCATCTGGCCCACGCCGGTTACCAGGTCCTCGCCTCGCGTCATCTGTCCGGCGATGGCGGAGGTCTCCGAGTTGATGTCGGTGGCGAGGCGGGCGGCCTCCTCGCTGGCCCGGGCGCTCTGGATGGCCAGCTGCTGGATCTCTTGGGCCACCACCGCAAAGCCGCGCCCGGCGTCGCCGGCCCGAGTCGCCTCGATCGAGGCGTTGAGGGCAATCAGATTCGTGAGTTCGGCCAACTCCTGGATCGACTCGAGAAAGCCCCGGATTCTCCCGGTGGTGGCGCCCAATGCCTGAACCTGGCGGGAACTGTCTGCCACGAAACCCTGGACCTGGAGCAACCGCTCGATCGCTTCGCCGATCCCGGTCCGATGCTTCGAGGCATCGCCGGCGGCCCGTTGGCTGACGCGGGCCGCCCGGGCTCCCGC
>CADEGB010000131.1:5860-10874 GCA_902826755.1 uncultured Gemmatimonadota bacterium | reverse complement strand
GTCCGCGTCCTCGACCTTGCCCACGATCGGGTTCGGAAGCGCCGTGTTGACGGTCCCGGTCTGACCATCGCCGCTCGAGATGGTGATCGTCGCCGGCGCGTTATCATCGGCGGTCGGACCGTCGTCGCAACCGGACACCCCGCCAGCGAAGATGGAGAGTCCGAGAATGGCTCGGGTGAAGGGCCTCAGTGACATGCAGCTCTCCTGATCTAGAGGTAAGACTGACGGCGGGCCGCGAAGGGTCGTGGATCGCGACCTCCTCGATCGACGGGTTCGGCAACTAGACGCGGGGGCGGGCAGATCCGTTAGCGGCGGCCTCCGCGGGTCGGGAGCGGCTAACGTTTCGGGAGGCTCGCGCATCTGGTATCCGGATGGGCGTTGCGAACGATTCCGAGTCCGACAGCCTCCTCTTCGCCCGGGTCAAGGGAGGGGACGCCGTGGCATTCGAGGTGCTTGCCAGGCGGCACTATCGCGCCGCATACGCGGTGGCGCTTGGCGTCCTCGGCCATCGGATGGACGCGGAGGATGCCTGCCAGGACGGGTTCCTCCAGGCCCTCCGGCGGTGGGACACCTGCCGCCAGCCGGAGCGGGTCGCCCAGTGGATCTGCCAAATCGTGCGGAACCAGGCCAGGACGCTGGCCCGCTCCGCCCAAGTTCGTCGTACGGAGCCGATCGAGAACCATGAGACCGCGGACCGACAAGACGTCGGTCGGGCGCTGCTGCAGTCCGAACTGGAGGCGCGGCTCGAATCGGCCCTTGCCCTCCTCCCCCCGGTGCAGCGGGAAGTGGTGGTGTTGTTCGACGTGGACGACTGGTCGCACGGCCGGATCGCGGAGCTTCTGGCGATCTCGGAAGGGATGTCACGGCAGCATTTGTTCCAGGCCCGGAAAACGCTCCGTGCCACGCTGGGAGTGGAGACACTCCAGGAGTATCGCCATGAGTGACGACGAACCGACCCGACTCGGCCCCCTCCGGCCCCAGAGCGCTCCCGCCCGGATGGAGCGACTGATCCAGACCCTCATCGACGCGGCCGAGCCCGAGCTGGTGCGCCGGCGGGCCCGCCGAGACGTCCTCGGTCAGATCGCGGAGTGGCGGCGGCCAACACTGCTCGCGGCGATCATTCTGGTCGCGATTTCGGTCGGATTGATGCTCCAAGACCGCCACGCCAGCTCGGCCCGCGGCACCCGCACGACGAGCCTCGCCGCGACGGTTGGCGTTCCCGATCCGCTGGTGAGTTGGGCCGAGGGTGAGAGTCCTGAAATGACGTCACTGGTGCTTCTCAACTGGCGCGAGGGTCGATGACGACGGATTCGGCGGTCGAGTCGCTGGGGCGGGTCCGCGCCAAGGGGCTGTCGCTCCTGTTGGTCACCTTCCTCGCGGGCGCGGCCGCGGGCGTCGCAGGCAGTCGGCTGATGATGCCGGCGGCACCAATGATGCCGCCGTTCATGGGTGGACCAGCGCGAAGCGCCGCGCACGATCCGATGTTCATGGAACTGGGACTGACTCCGGCCCAGACGGCCAGCATCGATTCGGTCCTGGCGCGGAGTCGGCCGAAGGTCGAGGCGGTGATGGCGGAATCGCGGCCACGGCTCCGAGCCCTGCTGGACTCGGTTCGGGCCGAGATCCAGGCGGTGCTTACGACGGAGCAGCGGGACCGGTTCGAGAAGAACCTGACGCGGTTCCGGCGGATGCGGCCGCGGATGGGGCTTGGGGGCCCGTTTCCCGGAGCCGACTCGATTCCGTAGGCCGCGATCCTGGGCCGGGCCTCGCTGGAGGAGACCGCGCGGGTGTTGGAACGTCCTGACCGAGGCCCCTGGCGCCTGCCCCCCCCGGTGCGGAACTGGCGCGACTCAGACCGAGTGCCGCGAACTCTCCCGGACCGCTTCGTTCCAATCGTCGACCGAGTACCCCTATGGGACGGTCAGCCGAAGCCGCCCCGCGCCCTCTCGAAGCTTTCGCGCCCGGACATACTCCGGCGAATCGTAGAACGCCCGCGCCTGCTCCAACGACGGGAACTCGATCAGCACCATCCGCGGCAGCGCGTCCCCTTCCAGCGCGACCATTTCCCCGCCCCGGGCCAGGAACCGCCCGCCGAACTGATGGATGAGCCGCGGAGTATGCTTCATGTACTCGCGATACTGCTCCGGGTTGCTGATCTCGACCAATCCGACGACATACGCGCTCATGTTCCGATCCGTGGGGGAGAGACCGGCGAATATCACCGGCGCCGAGCCCGACCGCAATAACGTTCTAACCGACGATCTGGCGAGGTGATTTCCGTACGGTAGATTCCCGATCGGCCCGGTCTCGATGTCCTTTCCGACAGGCGCACCATGAACCCCCTCCTTTCGACCGTCGCGGCGCTTTCCGTGCTGGTGGCGCCGCTCCAGGCGCAGCAATCGCTCACCCTGAACGACTTGAAGCGGGTCGTCGGCGTCGGCGGCGTGGTCCTCTCTCCCGACGGCTCCACCGCCGTGATCTCCGTGTCCCGACCATCGTTCGAGCGGAATCGGAACGAGTCCGACCTCCATGCCGTCGACATCGCGACCGGGTCGCGGCGGCAGCTCACCTTCGACCGCCGAGGGGTCGGCGGTGCCCGGTTCTCCCCGGACGGGAAGTGGCTCGGTTTCCTGGCTCCCGACACCGCCGGCAAGGCCCAGGTCTGGATCATGCCGATGGCCGGCGGCGCCGGGGAGGCACGGCGGGTGACCACCCATCCGACGGGCGTGGAGCACTTCAGCTGGCGCCCCGACGGCGGCGCCATCGCGTATGGGGCCGGGGACGAGCCGCCCAAGCGCGAGGGCGAGGATCGCTTCCTCACCACCTTTACCGTCGGCGCCCAGGATCTCTTCCTCCGCGAGAATCTCCAACCGCAGCACGTCTGGGTCGTCGAGCTCGGCGGCGGTTCGGCCAAACGGCTCACCAACGGAACCTGGACCCTGGAATTCGTCCTCCCGCCGGGAAGCCCGCCGTCGGGGCTGAGCTGGTCACCCGACGGGAAGACGATCGCGTTTGCCCGGGTCGTGGCGCCGGAGAGCGGAAAGCTCGACTCCGTCAGCGTCCAGCTCCTCGACGTCGCCTCCGGCGCCGTCAGGCCGCTCACCTCGGCGCGCACCTTCGAGAACAACCCGGTCTTCTCGCCGGACGGCCGCTGGGTCGCCTATTGGTACCCTCGGGACGGGCGCGGCGATCTCTCCTGGGAAAACGAGGTCTGGGTGGCGCCGGCGGCCGGCGGGACGCCGAGGCCGCTGACCCGGGCGCTCGACCGCAACCTCTTCGGCGCGCAGTGGATGCCGGACGGAAAGAGCCTCCTGGTCGCGGGGAACGAGCAGACCTCGGTGGGGGGCTGGATCCAGCCAATCGACGGGAAAGCGCAGCGGCTGAATCTCGGTGATCTCGTCGTCAACGGGGCGTTCGGCTACGACATCGCGGTGGCGGAGAAGTCACCGGTCATCGCGTTCACGGCCACGCTGCCGAACCGCCCATCCGAGCTCTACGTGATGGACACGCCGAGCTCCACCCCCCGGCGATTGACCTCGTTCAACGAATGGATATCCGGGGTCGGACTGGGCCGGATGGAGCGGGTGACCTGGAAGTCGGACGCGTTCGAGAGCGACGGCGTGCTGGTCTACCCGCCCAACTTCGATCCGGCCAGGAAGTTTCCGCTGGTGCTCCTGATCCATGGCGGGCCGACGGCGTCGTCCAAGGTCTCCTGGAGCACCCAGGCGCAGTTGATGGCCGCGGAGGGGTGGCTGGTGTTCCAGCCGAACTATCGCGGGAGCGACAATCTCGGCCACGACTATCAGGTCGCGATCATCGGTGACGCCGGCGCCGGACCGGGGCGCGACGTCATGGCGGGTGTCGCGATGCTCCGAAACCGGCCCTACGTCGATCGGACCAAGACGGCGGTGACCGGCTGGTCCTACGGCGGCTACATGACCAGTTGGCTGATCGGGAACTACCCGAACCAGTGGACTTCGGCGATGGCCGGGGCGCCGGTCACCGACCTCGAGGACCAGTACAACTTCGGCGACGGCAGCATCGGCTGGCGCCATTTCCAGGGAGGAAAGTCGCCTTGGCTCGGCGACCAGGAGAGCTATCGCCGCCAGTCGCCGATCAGCTATGCCTCCCGGATCCGGACCCCGACGCTGGTGATGTCCAACATGGAGGACTTCCGGGTCCCGCCGACTCAGGCGTTCAAGCTCTACCGGGCGATGAAGGACAACGGGGTCGAAACCCAGTTCATCGGATTCCGCGGCCGAACCCACGCATCCGCGGATCCGGTGAACGCCCGGGAACGGAACCGGCTCTGGATCGATTGGGTCAAGCGGCATTTCCAGGGAGCCCCGGTGCCCTGAACCGGGGTGGAACCTGGCAAGCCCCCGGTCGATTCCCTCGACGCCGGGGGCCGCGAGGCGCGGGCCGCCCCGGTGAACCGACAGCAGTCCTCACTGGGGTCCGGGGCGCCTCCGGACCGTGATCCGCTCGAACAGCCGCCGGGCCCGGACCACCGCCACGGCCTCACTGTCCGCCCTGGCCCACTGAGTCACCAGGCTCTGGAGCAGCGTGGTCGCCTGGGCGGTGTCGCCGATCTGCAAAGCCGCCTCCGCCATCGCCAGCGGGAGCCGATCCCAGTCATCCTGCGCCTCCGTCCCCCCTCCCCATCGCTGCCGGGCCCGGCGCCACGCCGCCAGCGCCGAATCGGGCAGGCCCAGTCCCCGATACGCCGCCCCCTTCGCCGCCCAGTACTGCGACACGAGCGGCGGATTCGAAGCGGGATCGCTGCCGAGCTGGGCGAGCGCGGCCCGCCAGTTGCCGGCCGCCGACGCGACCAGCGCCTCCCCCAGCCGGAGCGCGACGCTGTCGGCTCGACTGGTGGGAATGATGCTCGACCGCAACGACGCCAGCGCCCGCCCCGCCGCCGCTCGGTCGCCAAGCCGGAGATGCGCGGCGAGAATCCGGACTCGGTAGAGAGGATCGAGGAACCGGCCCTCCACGCGCCGGTCGGCGCCGG
>CADEGB010000131.1:0-5850 GCA_902826755.1 uncultured Gemmatimonadota bacterium | reverse complement strand
GGCGGCGCAGGCGAGATAGCGGGGAGACTGAGCCCGGACGGGGGAGGCCAGAGGCTGGGGCTCGAGGACGAGGGGCCGAAACAGCGGGAGCCCCGCCGACTCAGCCGATCGATACCGGGACAGCGACTGCTCGAGCGCGGCCAACGCATCGTGGTAGCGGCCCTGATGCATCGCCACGAACGCGAGGGAGCGAAACCCCCGGGCCTGGTTGGGCAGGGTCGGGCGCTCCGTCATCCGTCGAAAGACCGACTCCGCCGCGGCCGGCCGGCCCGCCCGGACCAGGAGGAGCCCCCATTCCTGGTTGACGTTGAGGTCATAGAGGAGGGTGGAGTCGAGCGCGTCGGCTTCCCCGTAGGCCCGTAGCGCCGGCTCGAGGCTGTCGAGGGTCTGATGACACGTGGCCAAGTTGACCCAGGCGTTGGCCGCGGGTCGGAGCGCGATGGCGTGCTCGAAGAATGGGATGGCCTCCCGACACATCTGACCGCGAAACAGCTCCAAGCCGTAGTTGTTCAGGTTGGCTGGCGTGGGATAGCGAGCGGCAAGCATCGAGCGGGCCTGCCGGGCGGACGCCCGGTCGCCCGTGATCCCGGCCTTGGTGGCGGCTAGCAGGAGGCGCTCCGGCTCGGTCATCCGGTCAGCGTACCGCTCCGCCAGAGCCACCCGCGCCAGCGCCAGGGGACGTTCGCTCCGATTCTGGAAGAGGAAAAGCGCCAGCCGGGCGTGCGCCATCCCGAAGGTCGAATCCAGCTCGGTGGCTCGCTCCCAGTAGCGGGCCGCCGCATCGAACCTCCGGCCGTCCCACGCAGCCTCGCCGAGAGAAAACTGCTGGAGGGCCGCGAGCGAGGTCGTGGTGACCCGCGCGAGCCCGCCGGTGGAGTCCGCCGCGATCGACTCGCCGAGCGCGTCGCTGATCTGCCCGACGACCTGATCGATGGCATCGAGGACTCCGTCCTGACCGCGGGCCCGGGCCGCGTAGCTGACGAGATCCGCGCCGCTCCGCGCCTCGACCAGCCGCGCCGCGACCAGGTACTCGTTGCCAGCCCGGTTGAGCGCGAGCTCGACGATCAGCGGGACGTTCTCCCGCATCGCCACTTCCCGGGCAAGCTCCCCCCGGACCAGGACCCCGGAATCGGGACGGCCCATCCGGGCCAGCGCCGACCGGATCTGATGGTGAGGCACCAGCCAGACCCGCCGCGACTGCTGGAGCCCGACCCGCGCGACGACGCCTAACGATCCGTCGAAGATCGGCTGGTCGGTGGCGTTGGTCGGATCGGCCAGGAGCACGGCGGTCCCCGGCGCGGGCGCCACCAGGCGGCCCGGGGCGAAGCGCCACCAGGCCGCCAGGACGAGGAGCGCGGCCACCGCCCCCGCCATCAGCCACCGCGGCGGGAGCCCGCGCCGGCCGGCCGCGTCCCGATGCCGGCGCGCTTCGGCGATGGCGTGCGGATCGGACCGCGATCGGAGGGCCGCCGCCGCCCGTCGATGCAGACCGGCCCGGACGCTGGGCACCAGACCGTCGTACACCGCCCGCCGGACCGCGTCGCTCCCGAACTCCAGCGGCCCCGGCCCGCGCGCCGGCTCGCGGAGATGACGGCCGGTGACCAGGGTGCCTAACGCCTGCTGGAAGCGGGCCGGGTCGAGCCCCCCGGCCCGCTCCAGGAGCGCCTGGTCGACGGTCGGACCGAGCACCGCCGCCAGATCGAGGAGGGAACGGGCCTCCGCCGGCAACGACCCGATCGCCTCGAGAACCCGGGTCCGGAAATCGCCGCCGATCGGCACCGTCGTCAGGTCACCCCGCGCCCGCCAGGTCCCGTCGCCATCCGGCCCGATCGAGCCGGCCTCCGCGAGCTGCCCGACGAGCGTCTGGACCAGTCCGGGCACGCCGCCTGCCTCCCGATGCACCAGGGTGGCGACCTTCACTGCCTCCCCCGGGCCGAACGGGGCCATCGAGCCGATCAGGTCCCCGACCTGGCGCTCGGTTAGGCGAGCCAGCGCGATCGGCTCGATGTCCTTGAGATCGGCGCCCAGCGGCGAGGCCCGCCAGGCGTCGGGCCGACCGGCGAGGACCAGCAACAGACCCCGCGGCGGGTGGCGAACCAGCTCCCCGAGCGCGACCAGGCTTTCCGGGTCCGCGTCCGGAGCGTCGTCGACCACCAGCACGATCGGCTGCTCCACGGCCGCATCGGCCACCAGCCGGATGGCGGCCGCGCCAGGGTCGATCGTGGGGACCGCCGGCGGGAGGCTCGGGAACCGCTCCGCCACCTCGGGCACCGGCCCGGCCAGGCCTGCCAGCATCTCGGGCGGCACCGCGCCGACCCCCTTGGCCTGGCCGACGACGACGGCCAGGAGCGGACGAAGGACGCTCCACGGCCGATCCTGCTGGGACGCGAACGCTCGGGTGGACGCGACCACCGCCCTGCCCCCCTCCACCGGCAGGGACCGGACCGCCTCGGCGAGGAACCGGCTTTTCCCGATCCCCGGCTCCCCCTCGATCACCACGATCGTGGCCGCGCCGCCCGACACGTCGTCGAACGCCGCCCGGAGGTCGGCCAGCGCGGTGGTCCGGCCGATCAGGTCGGGCGTGACGAGACCACGGACCCCGGGCCGGCCGATCCCCCGTTGTTCGGACCCCAATCCCGAACGAGCCTCGAACGCGGCCGCCTTCGCGTCCGCCCCGGTCCGCCGGTAGCCCACCAGCAGCCGGCGCCGCGCCTCGGCACCTTCGGGGTCGAGCTCGAGCTGGCGTTCGGCATACCGAGTCACCGCGGCCCACTCGCCGGTCGCCTCGGCCGCGGCGCCGAGCTGGTCGAGCGCCGCGATCATTCGGTGGGTCAGGGCCGCTCGTTCGCCCTCGAGCCAGCTGGCCCAGCGTTCGTCACCGAGGTCCTCGAGGCCGGGGAGGAAAACCCCGCCCCACCGCTCCACCGCGTCGCGGAGCCGGCCCGCAGCCAGGTCAGCCTCGAACTCCGTGGCGTCGACCGCAAGCAGGGCCGGATCGACCCGGAGCTCTGATCGCTCGGCCAGCACCCCATCCCCCACCACCGCGCGAAGCTCGAAGAGGGCCTGCCGGAGCGAGGTCCGGGCTTTGGCTTCGGGCCGGTCGCCCCAAAAGAGCGCCATCGCGACGTCCCGATCCACCGACCCCGGTGCCCGGCGCGCCAGGTACGCCAGCAGCCCCAGCTCCTTGCGGCGGCGGACGCCGGTCGGCGCTCCCCCCTGGGTCAGTTCGAGTCGGCCCAGGGTGATGAGACGGAACGGAGGGGACACGCGAAGCGCTTTCTTCTGCAACGGGTTAACGGCCGGGTAACGGCGTGTTAGACGCCCCGGCATAAGATGCCACCAGGACTCGAGCCTGGCCAGACAATGCGCCGGCCCCAACGTCGGACCGATTTCCGGAGGTCATCATGCGCGCTTCCCAGCTGCTCCTTCTTGTCGGCATCCTTGGCGGCCTGGGCGGTTGCTGCGGGGACGGCGCCTGCCCGACCGACGGCGACGGTGAACCGCCGCCGCCCCCGCCGCCGGTGGCCAGTTTCCGGGTCTGGGGTGGTGACGGGCAATCGTCGCAGGCCGGCACCTTCCTTCCCGACCTCATCAGCGTGCAGGGCAAGAACGCGGGGGGGTCGGCCACCTTCACGATCCAGAGCGGCGGAGGCACCGTGGGCGGGGCGACGTCCTACACCGAGCCGCTGAGCGGGGCGGACGGGGTCGCGGACGCGGCCTGGCAGCTCGGCCCCGCGCTGGGCGAACAG
This sequence comes from uncultured Gemmatimonadota bacterium, assembly GCA_902826755.1. GTDB lineage: Bacteria > Gemmatimonadota > Gemmatimonadetes > Gemmatimonadales > GWC2-71-9 > SHZU01. Next base: position 2,101 of record CADEGB010000131.1, on the reverse strand, counting down.
GTGGTCCGAGTCACCTTCTCGGGTCACCCCAACTTCCTCGAGATCAGGGCCGTGGCCCATGGGCCGGCCGCGCTGATCAGCCCCATCCGCGGTCAGGGTCAGACTGGCGCGCCTGGCACCGCGGTGGGCATCAAGCCGACGGTGAGGATATCCGACATTGACGGACGGCCGATCCCGCGCGCCCGGGTCGACTTCGTCATGGACGGCGTGCCCTGGGGCACCAGAACGGCGGAGACCGGAATCGCGGAGATGCCGACCGACTGGGTCCTCGGCACGACGGCGGGAACTTACCAGGTGACCGCCTACTACACCGACCGCGGGACCTACCCCGCGATCCTGGGAAACCCGGTGGTCTTCATCGCGGCCGCCGTGCCGGTCACGCCCACCCAACTCACCAAGGCCGCCGGCGACAATCAGACCACCGTCCCGGGGTCCCCGGTGGCGACGAGGCCGGCGGTCCGGATCCTGGATCAGTTCGGCAACGGGGTGCCGGGGCTCACGGTCACCTTCGCGCGGGGGGAGAACGCCGGCGGCGTGACCGACTCGGTCGCGACCACCGACGCCGGCGGCGTCGCCACGGTCGGCTCCTGGACCCTCGGCGCCGAGGGGGAGTATCACCTCACCGCGACGGCCGCGGGGGCCGCGATGACCGGCAGCCCCTCGACGTTCACGGCCACCTCGCGGCCGCCGGCCGGAACGCCCGCGAGCGTCGTGATCGTCAGCGGCGACAACCAAACCGGCGAGGTGCTGACCGACCTGCCACAGCGGCTCCGAGTCAGGGTCCTCGACGCCGCGGGGCGGCCGGTTTCGGGCGTGACCGTCTCGTTCACGCCGGGAACCGGGAGCGGCTCCTTCCCGCCGCCGTTAGGTCTTCCCCCGATCCGGACCAACGCAGCCGGCGAGGCCGAGTCGTATCCATGGACACTGGGCCGTGCCGCGGGTGGTCAGTACGTCGCGGCGAGCATTCCGCTCGGACCGGACATTGCGTATCCCTCCTTCAACGCGACCGCCACGCCGGGCACCGTGCGCCGACTCGTCAAGGTATCGGGAGACGGTGGCACTTATCTGACGGGAACCTCGCTCCCGGCTCCGCAGCTGCCGCGGGCTCAGGTGCTCGACCAGTACGACAATCCCGTTCCCGGCCTCGCGGTCGCCTTCGCGCTGACCGCCGGGGGCGGCTCGCTCGCGGGGCCGGCGGCCATCACTGACCCAATGGGCGTGGCGCGGCCGGCCGGCTGGGTGCTCGGCTCGGTCGCGGGGGCTAACACGGTGACGGCGACGGCGACGGTCGCGACTGGCTCCCTGACGCCCGGGACCCTGACCTTCACGAACGCCGGCGTGCTCACCACCCCGAACCTGCTCCAGAACGCCAGCTTCGAAGCGCCGGTGACGTCTGGGCTGATCACCCAGTTCGGGATCTGGGGAGGCGATGCCACCCAGTCGGTGGCGCCGGTCGGCTTTGCGGCGCAGGACGGGCTGCGGGTGCTTCGGTTCATCGCCACCGCCGCTGTCGCGTCGACCCCGACGACGGCCTCGCAGCTCTGGCAGCAGGTCGATGTGTCCCAGTACCGGGCCCTCATCGACGCTGGGGCCGTCGGGATCACCGGCCGGGCTCTGTTCAACCGGATCGGCGGCGAGGCGTCGGATAGCCTGTTCTCGGTTCGGATCTACGCCTTCAGCGGTCATCGGGTCGACTTCGTGAACCGCTACGCGGCCGGGGCCTGGCTGGCCCGCGGGCTGGCGGACCTGAAAAGCGACGGCAATCTCCTCACATGGCAGGAAGGAGTCGCCACCATGACGCTCCCGGTGGGGACCGAGTACGTGGTCATCGAGCTCATCGCCTTCGAGGACGTCATCAACGACGGCGCGGGGACGGCGGAGTTCCTCGGTCACTACGCCGACCGGGCCTCGCTGGTACTGGTCCGGCAATGAGCGGCGAGCCGATGTCAGGCCCGGGACCGGACAGGCCGATGGTGGCTCGCCACGGGTACTTCATCGTCCAGGCCCGGGCGGAGGCGATCGGCGCGGCGCTCCAGCTCAGCGGAGTGCTGGAGAATCTGGCGACCGGGGGGAAGTCGAGGTTCGAGACGGCGAGCGAGCT
>CADEGB010000130.1 GCA_902826755.1 uncultured Gemmatimonadota bacterium | reverse complement strand
CGCCAGCCATGAAGTCGCTCAGCGCCAGGACGTACGTCCGGGTCCGAACCACCGGCGTGCCGTTGGTTCGAACCATCGACACCACTCGGCTGCCGACTGGGCGGCTCGGGTCGTACCGGACCCGGAGGCCGGACAGGTGGACGTCCGGATACCCGTCCTCGAGCGCGTGCTCGAGCGCCTCCTCAAGTAGCCGACCGGTCACCGACAGGCGGACCACGCTATTGCTGAAGGGCTGGAGTTCGAAGAGGTCCTGATAGGTGATCGGCCCCGGCATCAGGGCGCGCCGGATCCCGCCGTTGTTCATCATCGCAAAATCGGCCGGCGCCACCGCCCGTTGGGCATCCGCGATCAGGTTGCCGAGCGGAAACTCCCCCCGCCCGCCGGTCAGCGAGTCCCGCAGCCGCGCGATGACCCGCTTGGCGAGCCGATCGGTGAGGGGCCGGTACCGCGCCACCAGCGCCGCGGCGGCGGAGTCGGGGGTGACCGCGTCGGCATAGACGTCGACCACCCGGATCCGCCAACGCCGGGTCCCGTCGTCCGATTGGATCAGGTCCACCACGCCGATGTTGGTGCCGTTGGCCCGGGCCGAGACGATCGGGGTGCCTCGGTCGAAGGTGTTGATCAGGGTGTGAGTGTGTCCGGCCACGATGACGTCGAACGCGGTCGAGTCGAACTGGCGGGACAGCGCCATGATCTCGCCGACACAGGCCAGGCTGTCGCACCGGGCCCCTTCATGCGCCACCATCATCAGGAAGTCCGGCCGCTGGGCACGGACTTCGGCCACCACGTCGGCAATGGCGGCCTGGCCCTCGCGGAAGTGGAGTCCCCGGACGTGCTGGTCGAGCACGATCGATTTGGTGGCCGGCGTCAGATATCCGATTACGCCAATGCGGTAGGGCCCCTTGGTGACAATCTGGTACGGACGGCTCCAGGCGGGCCGCTTCCCGGTGGCGGAATCGAACACGTTGGCGGCGAGCCAGGGATATCGAGCCTCCCGGATCCGCCCAGCCAGGGTGTCACGGCCCCAATCCAGTTCATGATTGCCGATGGCGGCGGCATCGAGCCCAAGGAGGCCCAACGCCCCGACCGACGAGCGGCCAAAGACCAGGCGGGAGGCCAGGGAGCCCTGCAGCCGGCCGCCGGCAGCGAGCCGGATCGACGGGCAGCCACAGTCCGCGGCCAGGCTGTCCATCATCCCCTTGAGCGCGGCAATGCCCCCAACCGGCCGCCCCTGCGACCACGGATACACGCGGGCCTCGAGCGCGCCGTGGAAATCGTTGATGGTGAGGACCCGCAGAACGACCGAGTCCGTCGCCGCGGCCGCCAACACCGTCAGCACGAGGGAAGTCAGCATGGGGCAAGAAGATAGTGACAGGGCGCCCGGTCCGCAGAGGGGACCCGGAGGGACTGCCGCCGGCGGCGAAGCCGTAACATCCTGGTCACGTCGCTTGACCCGTTTCGCCGACCGGCCATATTCGTCGCGGCGAATATGACTACCTTAGCGTCGGCCACGGAACTGCTGGTGACGGTCGCGGAACCGACCCGGCTCCGCATCCTCAACTGCCTGGCGGCGGCGCCTCTGTTCGTCTCCGACCTGCAGGACGTGCTGGCCTTGCCGCAGCCGACCGTGTCGCGCCATCTGACCGTGCTGAAAAAGGCCGAACTGGTCCGGGACACGTCCGTCGCCCCGTTCGTGCTGTATCGATTGTGCCGAGACCCTGGGCCCCAGGGCCGGCTCGTGAAGGCGATTCTGGAGTCCCTCGGATCCGAAACGGAGTTCCGGCGCGAGCGATCGCTGGCGCTGGAGCGAAGCCGGAAACGGGGAGCAAGTGAGGTAAAACGATGACCCACCGCGTTCTGGTAGTCGACGACGAACCCGATATCACGGCGCTGGTCGCGTACCATCTGGCCAAGGCGGGCTATCGGGTATCCACGGCCGCCAACGGCACCGACGCCCTCAAGGCGGCCACCGAACAGCGGCCTGACGTGATCGTGCTCGACCTGATGCTGCCTGGCTTGTCCGGGCTCGACGTGCTCCAGGCCCTCCGAAAGCAAGAGGAGACCCGGGATGTCGGCGTCATCATGTTGACGGCCCGACGCGAAGAGGCGGATCGGATCCGCGGCCTGTCCCTCGGCGCCGACGACTATCTCACCAAACCGTTCTCGCCGAACGAGTTGACCCTTCGGATCGCGGCCATTCTCCGCCGGCTGGCGTCGCCCTCGGTCAGTGGGGGGTCGCAGGTCACGGCCGGACCGATCGCCATCGACCGCTCCGCCCACCGCGTCACGGTCGACGGCCAGGAACTCCAGCTCACGGCCACCGAGTACAAGCTCCTCGTCACCCTGATCGAGCGCCGAGGCCGGGTCCAGACTCGACCGCAGTTGCTCGAAACGGTCTGGGACGCCCAACCCGACATCCAGACCCGGACGGTCGACATGCACGTCCAACGCCTCCGCACCAAGCTCGGCCCCGCGGGCGACCAGATCGAAACCGTGCGCGGCTTCGGGTACCGATTCCGCGCCCCGGAGAAGGCCGCCCGAACCCGGTGACCTACGCCTCCCGGCTGATCGCGGGCACCCTCTCGGTGCTCGTCATCACGGTGGTCGTGCTCGTCATTGGCGTCGATCGCTCCCTGCGCAACGATCTCGAGGGAGAAGCACGGACCGCGCTCGAGCGGGAAGCCGCCCTGGTCCGCGATGCCCTCCCCACCGACTCGGTCATGTGGAGCGGTGCGATCCGCCAGGCGGCCGCCTCCACCGGCCTGCGGGTGACCGTCATCGACTCGAGCGGTCGGGTCCGGGCTGAGTCCGATGTGGTCGAGGCGGAAATCGGGCGGATCGAGAACCACGCCTCCCGACCGGAATTCGCGGCGGCCCTGGCAGGCCGAACCGGCGCCGACCGCCGCGTCAGCGCCACCATCGGCACCCGCTTCATGTACGTCGCGGTCCCCGGAGGCCCCGGCGCGGTCCGGGTGGCACGGAACCTCGAACAGATCGAGCAGATCGTCCGCCGAGCCCAGCGCCCCGTTGCGGTGGCCGGCCTGGTGGCCCTCCTGCTCGGCATCCCGCTCTCGATCCTGGCCGCCCGGCGGTTTGCCCGGCCACTGGTCGAAATCGCCCAGAGCGCCCGCCGCATTGCCCAGGGCGAGCCGCCCCAGTTTCCGTTCTCCGGCATTCCCGACATCGACCGGCTTACCGGCGACCTCCGGTCGATGAACCAGCAACTGGTCGAACGATTTGACACCCTCCGGCGGAAGCAGTCCGAAACCGCCGCCATCGTCGACTCGATGATCGAAGGGGTCCTCTCGTCGGATTCCCGGGGTCGGATCACCACCGCCAACCCGGCGGCGCGGCGCCTGCTCGGGTACGGCGAGCATGACCAGCTGCCTGAACTGCCCCTGCTGGTTCGAGGGCGGGAAGCCCGGGAAGCCGTGCTCAAGGTCCTCGATGGCATCCCGGTGTCCGACAAAGAGATCCAGTTCGGCGACCGGACCTATCTCCTCAATGCCCGGCCGCTCCCAGCCGGTGGCGCGGTCGTGGTGCTGCACGACCTGACCCACCTCCGCCGGCTCGAGACGGTCCGCCGCGACTTCGTGGCCAACGTCTCCCACGAACTCAAGACCCCGTTGACCGCCATTTCCGGTTACACCGAAACGCTCATCGCCGAGCGGCCGGAGCCCGAAATCGAGCGGCGGTTCCTCGAGACGATCCTGTCCAACGCCCGCCGGATGCAGCGCCTGGTCGACGATCAGCTCGACCTCTCCCGGATCGAGTCCGGCGCCTGGAGCCCGAGTCCCGAGCAGGTGGCCGTCGAACCCGCCGCCCGAGAAGCCTGGGCCCTTGCCATTCCGCGGTCCGAGCGGACCAGCCCCGAACAAGGGCGCCTGGGCCGGCCTGGGGACCTCCCGCGGTTCGAGGTCGAGGTGGCCCCGGGCGCCGACTTCCTGGCTGCCGACCCTGACGCGATTCGGCAGATCTTCCGGAACCTGTTCGAGAACGCGATCCGGCATACCCCGCCCTCCGGGTCGATCACGGTGCTGGCCCGGGTCGATGACGGCGGTATCCGACTGACGGTGGCCGACACCGGCACCGGAATTCCCTCGGAACACCTGCCTCGGGTTTTCGAGCGGTTCTACCGGGTCGACCCCAGCCGCTCGCGGGAGCAGGGTGGCACCGGTCTTGGTTTGGCGATCGTGAAGCATCTGGTCGAGAGCCACGGTGGCCGGGCCTGGGCCGAAAGCGGACTCGGGCAGGGCACCTCCATTCACACCTTTTGGCCCAACCCTGCGGCCAGGCCATCTGTCTAGCCAACAGTCCGGCGTTACCTGTTCGTTACCAAAAACTGACAATCGAGTGATCGAAGCCATCGATCGTTACGCTGACGTTGCTCAGGCGTGACCGTTCCGAGACCTTGCTCCGGCCTTTGGCGACGTGACGAGTCCGTTACCAAACCGCCGCCGAGCCGTGATCGGGCGGGCGACTTTTCACCCCGGATGTTGGAGACTCGATGGCTCGATCCTCGTGGCCCTTGGTGGCGGTGGCGGTAATGGCGTTTCCGAGCACCCGATTGGCCTCTCAGGCCGCTCCCGCCACGACCCCGCAGCTGGCGGTGTCCGGCGTGATGTTCAGCCAGTACGCATACGCCCTCCGGTCCACCCCGACCAGCGGACACGCCAACAACTTCGACGTCACCCGAGCCTACCTCACCTTTACCGGCAAGTTCGCCGACGGGGTGGGAAGTCGGGTCACCGCCGACATCTACCGCAACGCCGATGGGTCTCTGGCCTATCGACTGAAGTATGGGTTCGCGAGCTGGAACCCCAAGGGAAGCGCCCTAACCTACAAGCTCGGGATGATCCAGACGCCGTTCGTCGAGTTCAACGAGCAGTTGTGGGACTATCGGGTCCAGGGATCCGATCCAACCGATCGGGCCGGGTACCTGTCCTCGTCCGATTTTGGCCTCGGGGTCGACGGCACTTGGGGTGGCGACAAGGTGACCCTGAACGCCGGCGTCTACAACGGCGAGTTCTACAGCAAGGCGCCCGGCGACCAGCACAAGGATGTCGCGGCCCGGCTGTCGGTTCGGGTCCTCGGAAGCGATGACGGCTCCCGCCTCGGCGGTCTCCGGCTCACCGGGTTTGCGTTGGTCGGCCAGCCGACCGGAGGCGGCACCCGGAGCCGGTTCCTGGGTCAGACGAGTTATCGTTCGAAGAAGTTCTGGCTCGCGGCGGAGCTGATGGGCACCCGGGACCGGATCGACACCGGCACCGCGGTGTTGCCGACGGTGAAGGGGCGATTGATCAGCGCCTATGGCGTGGTCAAGGTCGGGCCAAAGTCGAAGATCGGGCTCCTCGGACGGTTCGACGCGCACGATCGCAATACCGCCACGGCCAACGATGCGCTGTCGCGGATCATCGCGGGCGTGTCGTACCAGCTGAACGCCAGCCTCCGGGGGGTGGTCAACGTCGACCACACCTGGTACCAAGGTGGCTCCCCGACCCCGGCGCTCGACGCCGCCCGGTCGCAGCTGCTGATGCAGGTTCAACTCAACTTCTGACCCAACGACCCTGACGGGGGTATCCATGCGACGCCTGCTGATCCTGTCCACACTCGGCCTCGGCCTCGGGACCACTCAATGCCTGGCCCAGGCCAACCTGAACGGCGCCGGCGCGACGTTCCCGAATCCGATCTACGCCAAGTGGTTCGATGCCTACGCCAAGAAGACCGGCGTCAAGATCAACTACCAGTCGATCGGCTCGGGTGGCGGTATCCGCCAGTTTACCCAGGGCACCGTCGACTTCGGAGCCAGCGACGGCCCGATGACCGACGAGCAGATCGCCGCGGTCAGCGGGAACGTGGCGCATCTGCCGACGGTCCTCGGCGCGGTGGTCCTGACCTACAACCAGCCCGCGCTGGGCACCACCAAGCTCAAGCTCGACGGGCCCACCATCGCCGACATTTTCCTCGGCAAAATCACCAAGTGGAACGACCCGCGGATTGCCGCGCTCAATCCCGGTGTCAAACTCCCGGCCGGCGACCTCCTGGTCGTCCACCGGTCGGACGGGTCGGGGACCACCTACGTGTTCGTGGACTACCTCGCCAAGATCTCGGCCGAGTGGCGGACCAAGGTGGGCGTCAACACCGCCGTGAACTGGCCGACCGGACTCGGCGGCAAGGGCAACGAAGGCGTGACCCAGCAGGTCAAGCAGCTCGAAGGGACCATCGGGTACGTCGAACTGGTGTATGCCCTGGCCAACAAACTCGCCTACGCCTCGGTCAAGAACCTCGGCAACAAGTTCGTCGACCCGACGCTGGAGAGTGTGTCGGCGGCCGCGGCGAGCGCCAAGCTCCCGAAGACCACCGACTTCCGGGTGTCGATCACCAACGCCCCGGGCGACGCGTCGTATCCGATCGCTTCGTTTACCTGGCTCCTGCTGAAGGCCGATAACGCCGACCCGACCAAGGCCAAGCTGATCCGCGATTTCGCCACCTGGATGACGACGGCCGAGGCCCAGGGCATGGCCAAGGCCCTCGGCTACGCCCCGCTCCCCGATGACGTGGCGGGCCTGGTCCGCGACCGGGTCAAGACCTTCAAGGCCGGCGGCAAGGCGATCGCCTGATGACCGCCGGTGAACCCGCCATCACCGAAGAACCCGGCGCGGCCGTGCTCCAGGGCCGCGCCGTCGGCGATACTGTCTTCAAGGCGGCGCTCACCATCGCGGTTCTGGCGGTCCCCGCCCTGCTCGGATTCCTGGTCTGGGAACTCTGGGTCGGCTCCCGCCTGGCCATCGAGCGGTATGGCTTCGATTTCATCACCGGCACGACGTGGGATCCGGTGGCCGAGGAGTTCGGGGCGCTGCCCCTGATCGTCGGGACCCTGACCTCCGCCGCCGTCGCGTTGGTCATCGCGGTCCCGCTGTCCCTTGGGGTCGCCATCTACTTGACCGAGTTCTCCCCCAAGTGGCTCCGGCAACCGGTGGCGTTCGTGATCGAACTCCTCGCGGCCATTCCGAGCGTGGTGTACGGCCTCTGGGGCATTTTTGTCTTGATCCCGGTGCTCAAGGACCATGTGTTCCCGTTCCTTCGCGACACCCTCGGCTTCCTCCCGCTGTTCCAGGGGCCGATCTACGGGAACTCGATGCTCGCGGCCGGGATCATCCTGGCGATCATGGTGATGCCGTACATCATGTCGGTGTCCCGGGAAGTCCTGATGGCAGTCCCGGCCAGCCAGCGGGAGGCCGCCCTCGGCCTCGGTGCCACCCGTTGGGAGGCGGCCTGGACCGCGGTGGTGCCCTATGCCCGGTCCGGAATCGTCGGCGCCGTCATCCTTGGCCTCGGCCGAGCCCTCGGCGAGACGATGGCGGTGACGATGCTGATCGGCAATCGGCATGAGATCGCCGCGTCGCTCTTCGCGCCGGGCTACACCATGGCGGCGGTCATCGCCAACGAGTTTACCGAGGCCGCGAGCGACATCCACTATGCGGCCCTCAGCTACGTGGCGCTGTCCCTCTTCGTGGTGACGGTCATCGTCAACGGCCTGGCCCGGATTCTGATCTGGCGGGTGTCCCGCGGCCAGGCCGGGGGCGGTCAGGGCGTATGAACCGCCTGGTGTGGCGCCGCTGGAAGAGCCGGATCATGGTCGGCCTGATGATCGGGGCGGTCGTGGTGGCCGTCGCGCCGCTCCTCCTGATCCTCGGTACCCTGGTCGCTCGCGGCGCCGGGAGCATCAACCTCGCCTTCTTCACCCAACTTCCGGTCCCCGCGGGCGAAACCGGCGGCGGCGTGGCCCACGCCATCGTGGGGACCTTGCTCATGGTCGGGGTGGCCGGGCTGATTGGCCTCCCCATCGGGATCGGGGCGGGAATGTTCTGCGCCGAGTATCCCAAGAACCGGCTGGCCACGGTGGCGCGGTTCGTGGCCGACGTCATGAACGGCACACCCTCGATCGTCATCGGCGTCTTTGCCTGGACGCTGATCGTGGCCAAGCAGAAGCACTTCTCCGGATTCGCGGGTTCGGCGGCCCTGGCCATGATCATGATCCCGATGGTCATGCGGACCACCGAGGAGATGATCAAGCTGGTCCCCCACTCGCTCCGGGAGGCCGCGTTGGCCCTGGGCTACGCCCGGTGGCGGACCAGCCTGAGCGTGGTGGTCCGGACCTGCCTCCCGGGGATCGTGACCGGGAGCCTCCTGGCCATTGCCCGGGTGGCCGGGGAGACCGCCCCATTGCTGTTCACGGCCCTCGGCAGTCAATTCATGAGCCGAGACCTCAACCAGCCAATGGCCGCCTTGCCCCTGACCGTGTTCACCTACGCGACCGGACCCTACGACGACTGGCACCGGATCGCCTGGGCCACGGCGCTCGTCCTGATCATGGTCGTGCTGGTCCTGAGCCTGCTGGCCCGGATCGCCACCCGGCAACGCTTCGATGTCCGCCAATAGTCTGATGACGCCGCCGACCGTCTCCTTGCCCGACACGGCGCCGCCCCCCCCGTTCGGCCGGGAGCTGATCCGGGCCACCGACCTGACCGCGTTCTACGGCACCTTCGCGGCCGTCAAGAACGTGACGATCGGCTTCGAGGCCAATCGGGTCCATGCCTTGATCGGGCCCTCGGGCTGCGGCAAGTCGACGTTCCTGCGGACGCTGAACCGGATGCATGAAGTGGTCGGCGGGCACGTCACGGGAAGGGTCCTCCTGGGCCGGGATGACATCTACGGTCCCCGGGTCAGCCTGACCAACCTCCGCCGCCGGGTGGGCATGGTGTTCCAGAAGCCGACCCCATTTCCGACCATGTCGATCTACCAGAACGTGGCGGCTGGGCTCAAGGTCGGGGCCCGGCAGAGCCGACCGGAGATCGACGCGATCGTGGAACGCGCTCTCCAGCAGGCCGGCCTCTGGAACGAGGTCAAGGACCGCCTCCGCCAGAGCGCGGTGGCCCTCTCGGGTGGCCAGCAGCAGCGGCTCTGCATTGCCCGGACAATCGCGCCGGAGCCCGCGGTGATCCTGCTCGACGAGCCCACCGCATCGCTCGACCCCCAGGGAACCCAGCGGATCGAAGAGTTGCTCTTCAACCTCAAGAAGGACTTCACGATCATCATCGTGACCCACAACATGCAGCAGGCCGCCCGGGTCTCGGATACGACGACGTTCTTCTACCTTGGCACCATGGTGGAGACCGGCGCCACCAAACAGATCTTCACCGCGCCGACCCAGGAACGGACCGAAGCCTACATCACCGGACGGTTCGGATGACGGCAACCCAGGCCGATCGGGAAGCCGCCCCGGGCACGTCGGCCCCCGAAGTGGCCCTCGAAGCGCGGGCCTTCTCCTTCAGCTACGGCCCCCGTCAGACGCTGTTCGACATCTCGATCCGGATGCAGGCCCGGTCGGTCACCGCCATCATCGGACCGTCCGGGTGCGGCAAGTCGACCTTCCTCCGATCGGTCAACCGGATGAACGACCTGATCCCGGGCGCCGGCTACCAGGGCGAGATTCGGGTGGCCGGGATGTCAGTCTTCGATCCGAGCACCGATCTGGTCACCCTCCGGCGCCAGGTCGGGATGGTGTTCCAGCGCCCAAACCCCTTCCCCAAGACCATCTTCGACAACGTCGCCTACGGGCCCCGGCTCAATGCGCTGGTGCCACGCCGCGAGATCCCGGAGGTCGTCGAGCAGTGTCTCCGGCAGGCGGCGCTCTGGGACGAAGTGAAGGATCGGCTCGACCAGCCGGCCACCGGGCTGTCCGGCGGGCAGCAGCAGCGCCTCTGCATTGCCAGGGCCCTCGGCAACCGACCCGAGGTGCTGCTCATGGACGAGCCCTGCTCGGCCCTCGACCCGATCGCCACCCAGAAGATCGAGGAGCTGATCTTCGAGTTGAAGCAGCAATACACGATCGTGATCGTGACCCACAACATGCAGCAGGCCGCCCGGGTGTCCAACATGACCGGGTTCTTCGACGCCGGACGCCTGATCGAGTTCGACGCCACGACCCAGATCTTCACCGCGCCGAAGCACGAGCGGACCGAAGCCTACATCACCGGGAGATTCGGATGAGCCAGGAAGGCCACCGGCACTTTCACGACGAGCTGAGCCAGGTCAAGGTCCGCCTCCTTACCATGTCCGGCGAGGCGGAAGCCGCGGTGCAGGTCGCGATCGAAGCCCTCCTGGAACGCGATGCCGACAAAGCCCGCCAGGTCATCGCGGGCGACAGCGTCATCGACGCGATGGAGGTGGAAATCGAGGAGAAATGCCTCAACCTCCTGGCCCTGCAGCAACCGATGGCCAAGGACCTCCGGCTGCTGGTGTCGGCAATCAAGATCTCGAACGATCTGGAACGCGTTGGCGACCATGCCGTGAACATCGCGCAATCGGCCGAGCGTATCATGCAGAGTCGGCCGATTACCCCGGAGCCGGAGATCGTCGAGATGGCCCGGGTGGCGCGGGAAATGCTCTCGGACGTGCTCGAGGCCTTCGTCCGCGGCGATTCGGCCTCGGCCCGGGAGGTCTGCCTCCGGGACGACAAGGTCGACGCCCTCAACCGGTCGGTGTTCCGGATCCTCCTGACCCACATGATGGAGGATCCCCACTCCATCGGCGCGGCCATGGGGCTGCTGCTGGTGTCCCGGAACCTGGAACGGATCGGCGACCTGGCGACGAACATCGGAGAGGATGTAGTCTTCCTGGTCGAAGGCAAATCGATCAAGCATCACGCGGAGCATTTCGGAAACCAGTGACGACGGCCGCCCACGCCTCCCCCAAAGACACTCCTCAGGCCAGCGGCGCCCCCGAACGGATTGCCGCTATCGACGTCGGCTCCAACTCGATCCGGCTTTCCGTGGCCGAATACGATCAGGCCCGGGGCCTCCGCATCATCGACGAAG
>CADEGB010000129.1:9380-10980 GCA_902826755.1 uncultured Gemmatimonadota bacterium | reverse complement strand
AGGCGACCTTCACGCGTGAAGCGCGCGCAGCTGTCGTCGAGGTAGTAGAGCATCCTCGGCAGGTCGCGAATGACCTCAGCGCCGATCACGATCTCCGTCAGGGGCACCCCGAGCTGACGAGCTGCTTGGCGGGCGTACGGGAGGTCATCGGGATTCTCGCCGCCATCGTACCCCGCGCCGAAACCGATCGCGAAGCAATGCGGAGTTGCCCCGGCCGCGCGCATGGCGGCGACCACCGCCGTGGAATCGACGCCACCAGAAAGAAACGCACCAACCGGAACGTCGGACACCAGCTGGCGCCGCACCGCCTCCTGAAAGCGGGCGCGAAGCTCCTCGGCAATTGCCTCTTCCGGCCGCCCGTCTCGACGGCCGTCCATCGGGATGTCGTAGTACGCCCAGCGCCGCGCAACCCGGCCGCCGCGGACGATCATCGCGTAACCCGGCTCGAGTTTCTCGACGCCCTTCAGCAACGTCCTCGGCGCCGGCGACCACAAATACGCCAGGTGCATCTGCACACCGACCGGGTCGATGGCGCGATCCACTTCGACCGCCTGCAGGACGGCCTTGACCTCCGAGGCGAACACCACCCCGGCCGAGGTGACGGCGTGGTACAGCGGCTTGATCCCGAATTGGTCCCTTGCCAGGAACAGATCGCCCCGTTCGATCCCGGCGGGCCGGCCTCGCGTCCGCCCGTCCCGGATCGCGAACGCGAAGATCCCGTTCAAGCGGCCGAGAAAATCAGTGCCGTACTCGGCATACCCATGCAGCAGCACCTCGGAGTCAGTCTTGCTCCGAAACCGGTGCCCCTTGGCCTCGAGATCGTGCCGAAGTTCCTGATAGTTGTAGAGCTCACCGTTGTAGGTGAGGGCCAGATCGTCGAGGCCAGCGGCGCCGCAGGCCTCGCAGTCCACCGCCATCGGCTGGTGCCCGCTCGGGGAGAGATCGATGATGGCGAGGCGACGGTGACCAAACCCGGTCGGAGTCGGTGTCGTCCACTCGGCGATGCCCTCACCGTCAGGCCCTCGATGCTGAAGGATCGTCGTCATCCGGTGAATCAGGCCCGGATCGAAAGCGCCCTGGTACCCGCAGATGCCACACATTCGGTCAGGCCCTCCCACCGTCGTGAAGGACCTCGCGCACGACCGTCGTCAGCCGTTCAACGGCCCCCTCAACCGCGAACTGATCCTCCGCTCGTCGAAACGCCGCCCGTCCAAGTCGCTCCCGAAGGGCCGCTGATCCGACCAGCTGTCGCAGTGCGTTCGTCAACGCCTCCACGTTGCGAGTCGGGATCACCACCGCGTCACGCCCGTCCGTCACGGCGTCGAGTACGCACCCCACCGGAGTCACCAGGGCTGGGAGCCCGGCCGCCATCGCCTCGATCAGCGCGTTAGGAAGCCCCTCGTGATGGCTGGGCAGCGCGAGCAGATCCGCGGCGGCGAACAAGCCGTGTTTCCGATCCCCGCTGACCCAGCCGTGGAAGGTCACCACCCGGTCGAGGCCACGCTCGGCCACGAATCGGCGGGCCCGCCCGGCCCGCCCCCCCGCCCCCCCCCCCTGCGCCACCAACGCGGCGGGGGGGCCCCCCCCCCGCGCCCCCGCC
>CADEGB010000129.1:5765-9370 GCA_902826755.1 uncultured Gemmatimonadota bacterium | reverse complement strand
CACGACCGAGCCGGGAGACTCCGCCTCGAGTGCCGCGACCGCCGCCAGCAATTCGAACAGACCCTTGCTCTCAGCAAGCCAGCCGACGAAGAGCGCCCGGACCGGCCGCCGTTCGGGGTACACCCGGGCGGCCCCGATCTGCAGTAGTTCGCGGGTTGCCGTCCAGTTCATGATCACGGGGCACCGTTCGGACGAAAACCGAAGATCGTCGACGAAGAACCGGCGCCAGCTCTCACCTTGACAGAGGAGCCGATCCACGCGGCTGAACAGCGCCCGAACCACCCGCCGGTACCCGCTCGACCGCCGGGCCCGGTCCATGACATCACCTGCCCGAACGAACAGGAGGGACCGCACGCCCGCCAAGCGAGCGACCCAGGCGTACCCCGCCTTCTCCATCAGGCCGAGGCCGCCGCCGGCAAACATCAGGATGGCGTCCGGACGACGGCGCAGGAGGCCGAGCACCTTCAACGCCCTGGCCGCCCCAAACCAGGCGCGAATCGGCAAGGGCGGCGCCGGGATGCTGCGTTGGGTCGAATCCACGAGCTGGAGTTCGGCCCGATCCGGCAGGCTCGAGGCCAGCAAGGCACGACAGGCGGTGACGTTGCCGCCGTGGATCGGGGAGCCCTCAGGCGGAAACGCCCCCACAAAAACGACGACCGGACGGTCACGTTGCATGGAGGTACTCTCGTTCCCACAACGCGACCTGCAGCGCCTTCCAAAGCGGGAACCCACGGTTCCGCTTTCGGGCCAGATGCTCTCCCATCCACCGTTCGAGGCGGCTGTGGTCGAGCAACCCGCTCCGCTTCGATGACGGGTCCAGCACGACCTCTCGCCAATACCCGGTCAGCGGGCCTCGAAGCCACTCATCGTAAGGAACCCCGAACCCGGTTTTCGGCGCGTCCAAGACCCAATCCGGCACCAGCCCACGCAGCGCGGCCTTGAGGACTCGTTTGCCGCCGCCCGGGCCGACTTTGAACGAGGCCGGAAGGCCAATCGCAAAGGTGGCCAGGATGGGGTCGAGAAACGGCACCCGAACCTCGAGGCCGTGCGCCATGGTGGCCTTGTCGACCTTCTCCAGGAAGGTGTGCGGCAACAGGATCGCCGCATCGGCCGCCAGCATCCGGCTGACCGGATCGCGGCCGACCGATCGCCGGGCGGCCTCGCGGTACTCGGCGAACGGGTCGACCCTGGGCGTGCTACCCTGGCCCGACGCGGCCAGCAGGTCGGTCGGCGGCTCCGCTTCGACCTCCGTGGTCAGCAGCAGCGCCATCCGGGTTCCCATGTCACGCGCCCCGACCGCGCGGAGAAAGCGGACCGCGCGGTGAACCCGTTCACTCCTATCGACGAGCCCGAGCGCCGGACCCAACATGCCGCCCAGAGCTCGCCATCGACGCGCCGCCGAGAGGATCCGGTAACGACGATATCCGGCGAACATTTCGTCGCCGCCATCTCCCTGCAGGACGACCTTGGTGACGCCGATCAGTTGCTCCGCCAGCAGAAACAGCGGGATATCAGCCGCATCGCCGAACGGCTCGTCGTGGGCCCGCACCAGCCGGGGCAGCACGTCCCTGGACCCTGTCCCCGACACCCGGATTTCTTGGTGCTCCGTCCCGAAATGTTCGGCCACCCGACGCGCCTTCCCCGTTTCGTCCGCGTGGGTACGGTCGTCAAATCCGACGGCATAGGTCCGAAGACCGGGGCCTACTGCCTTGCGGGCAATCGCGGTGATGGCGCTCGAGTCGATGCCTCCGCTCAGGAACACACCCACCGGAACGTCCGCCACCAAGTGCGCCAGCACGGCCTCCCGAAGTCGCTCCCGAGTTTCCTCAACGGCCTCGGGCCAGGATGGCGTCGTCGGCGGAACGGCGTCAGGCGACCAATACCGATGGACGGCCATCCCACCGGCGGTGGCCTCGAGCCAGGCGCCCGGCGGCACCTTGGTGACCCCTTGGAAGCAGGTGGCCGTGCCGATCGTATTCCCGAACCACATGAACTCCTGCAGCCCGCGAGGATCGACCGCACGCGGGACCCGTCCGGAAGCGAGCAGCGCCTTGATCTCGGATCCAAACACGAGGGCCCTACCATCCCACTGGTAATAGCAGGGTTTGATCCCGAACCGGTCGCGGACCAGCCGGACCCGACCGACTCGACGATCGTACTCCGCGAACGCAAACATGCCGCGGAGCTTCGGGACGACGTCAAGGCCCCAGACGCCGAGCCCCTCAAGCAACACTTCGGTGTCCGACGCGGTCCGAAACCGGACCCCGAGCCCCTCGAGCTCGGCCCGCAACTCCCGATAGTTGTAGATCTCGCCGTTGAACACCAGGACCCGATGCCCGTCCGCCGAGATCATCGGCTGGTGCCCCGCGGCGGACAGGTCGATGATGCTGAGTCGACGATGCCCGAGGCCCACGCCGCCCTCGACATACGTGCCCGCGTCATCAGGCCCACGATGCCGGAGCGTCTCTGTCATCGCAGCGACAACCGCCGGCTCGACCGGTTCGCCGTCAAAAGTGACGATCCCGCAGAGGCCGCACATCAGGAGACCGTCCTCTCGGCCACCGGCGCCCGGTCCACTGGCGTCGGCGCGGAGCGACGGAACAGATACCCGGCAAAACCGAGATACGCGACTAACGTCGCCATCGCCGCGCCGGTCAGACCGAACCGCGGAATCAGCGCCGCCACGCCGGCAACCGTCAGCACCAGCGCCACGACCTGCGCCTGCGAGGCGGCCGCCGGCTCGCCGACCCCCAGAAAATGATGGAGCCGCAGCAGTCCAAGCGCGTGCACGGTCGTGGCCGCGAGAAGCACCGCGAGCGCCAAGGCGCCGATCCGATATGCCTCCCCGAACAACCCGGCCAGGAGCGGGCCTCCGAACAGGGCCGCCACGGCGGTGGCGACCGCCCCGATGACCGCCACCGCGATATACGCCGAGCGGAACGATGGCGCGGCGGAACCCCGCCGGGCCGCGGACCCGAGAATGACCTGGCCGAAGGCACTGGGGAGGTAAAGGAGCGCTTCCGCCACCGTGAGGATCAGCCCGTAGACGCCGACCGCCTCCCGCGAGAGAGTCATCGATGCCACGTAAAGACCGGCCCGCATATTGAGCGCGCGACTCACGCTTCCCGGCAGCGTCTTGCGGCCGTACCGCAACTGCTCGCCAAACACTCCGCGGTTGAACCAACCGTCTCCTGGCCGCCATCTCGATCGAACCACGAAGAACGCGGCGAGACCGAGCTGGGTCGCGAGCCACCCGAGCAGCAACGCCAGGTACGACACCCGGGCGGCGCCGAGCGAGATGGCCCCCCAGCTCAATCCGACCCCAAGATTCGCGAGCGCCACGCCGCGGATGTCTTCGCCCCCGATCAGCACCGCCTGCAACCCCTGGGTAGCCACCATCGTGGCCGTGGCCCCAGCGACCAGCGCCACGGTCGGGAAATCGATCCCGTCCCCGCGGTAGAGTCCCGGCACCAGAGCGCCGAAACCGAGCACCCAGATCGGGGCCAGGGCGAGTGTCAGCGCGGCCTGCACCACCGTGTTGCCGACCACCGCCGAGGTGCGCCCCGCATCTCGACCAACCAGATACGCAGTCGCATAATCGAACC
>CADEGB010000129.1:0-5755 GCA_902826755.1 uncultured Gemmatimonadota bacterium | reverse complement strand
AACCCGAGACCAAACACGATCCCGCCGAAACTCGCGCACGCCAGGGCCAACGCAAAGGCACCTTGCACGGCCGGCCCCTGCCACTGGGCGATGGCCCAAGCCGCCACCATCTTGCACGCGCCAAGCGCTACCAGGCCCGCGGCGGCGAGGCTGCCCCGGCGCATGATGCTCATCGCGCACCGACCGGCCGCGGGGCGGCCGTCGCGAATTCGACCATGCGACTTACCGCGTACAGTACCATGACCTGCGCCGCCGGGATCAGGACGTAGCTTTTCAGCACCGTGGCCGAGTCGAGGCGCGAAAAGACGAACAGGAGGTAGACGCAGATCCCGTAGCCGATCGCCTGGGCCGGACTGCCCCCATGGCGGAGATGCCGGTCGACGAGACCTACCAACAGCCCGATGAGGAGGAACCCGACCACCACACCCCACTGGCCGAAGTTGAGATACGCTTCGGCCACCGGCGAAAAGGCGAACGCGCCACCGGCGTCCGCAACATCCGGGTAGAATCGCGCCACGTACCACTCCGCCGCCCCCTGGGGCCGGGCCGGCCAGATCGCCCGCGGAATCAGCACACCCATGGCGCCCAGATAGGTGGCCCCCCACCGATACGGCTCCTGGCCCGGCACCGCCTCCGCCACGTCGCCAACCGTCGGGATCGTCGCACCAAACTCGGAGTTGGCCGGATTCATGACCCGCAAGAGGAGCGCGGGATCGAGATCAGCCACGCTTCGGACCCCAGCCCTGGTCACGCCGACGAGAAGGCCACCGACGAACAACACGGAGCCGACCACCACGAGCTTCCAGCCTGGGGGGCGGAGTCCGAGACATGCACGGCAAGCCAGCAACCCGAGGACAATCTGGATGAACCCCGTCCGGGCCCCGACGAGAGTCGTCCAGCCGGCCTGAAACGCCACCCCACCGAGCGCGACCGCCCAAGCCAGGCCGCGACGCCCGGCCGCCAACGCCGCCACGTGCCCGACCAGCGTCGCTATCGTCACCGTCAGGACCCCGAGGATCAGCACGCCATACCCGGCCATCAACTGGTACCGCTCTCCGTAGTTCGCGGACAAGAGGCTCGAAAATCCCGCGATGCCAAACACGAAGGTCCCGACCGCAACGACCCCGAGCCCTCCCACCACCGCAGCACCGACCAGAAAGGCGTTAGGCTGCCATCGCCCGCCACCGCGTCGTGGCCGCGGCGCCAGCAGGAGTTCCGCGAGCCCGATCCCGACCGCCGCCGAGCCGAACCCGAGCAACGACAAGGCAGCCCCCGTGCCCAGCACGCCCGGATCCGTCTCCCGGCCACCCGCGATCGCGCCGACCACCAGGACCGTCACCACCGCGGGCACCAGGTACAGGGCGGCCCCGAGCAGAAAGACTCGCGACGGGGCCAACCAGCCCATTCGGTGTCCGGGCGCCGCCGCGAGTCCGGCGATGGCGAGGCCGACCCCACCCACCATCAGCGTACCGAAATCGTGTGGCGGGCCCGCGAGGCCGGCCCCGCAGGCCACCAGACCACCTCCGACCGCCAGCAATGGCCCGACCGCCCGGCGATAAAGCGCCGAGGACAACGGGACATTCATGGTCAGGCCGTCAGGCACGCGGACACCCCAGAAGGGACGAAATCCGACAACCGGCCATCCACTCGTTTGACATCTTGGTCATTGACGAACGCCTTGCGTTGACGTGGACGTGGCGGAAACCGTCCCCACACGGCCGGTGCCGTGCTCAGCATACCAGATCGCGACGATGCTGGGGTTCACCGTTGATACAAACTCTGCCGCCGGCCGCCCAGAATGCACGGTCAATGCCAACGTTTGCACTGCGAGGGAACTTAGTGAAAGCGCCATGGTTGTCCGGGCCATCTGACCCAACCACGGCGCACCGTAACATCCTGGGGCACAAAGACTTAAACAAGCATCAGCAACCATGCGACCCACGGCGGTCCATCCGCCGGTTGGGAAGCCAGCTCAGACGCAAAACGACTCTGCGGGAATAAGCTGCCGGGGGGTGGAAAGAACTCACCGGCTGACGGTCAAGCGCCTACCCCCCCAGCCTCTTCGCCTTCCATTCCTCCATCCGCACCGTCAGCACAACCCCCTCCTCCGTGTCCTCCCGCCCCACCACCTCCCCCGCCCGGTACACCTCAGCCAGCCGCTTCCCATCCCCCGATGGAACCACCAGCCGAATCGTCGGCCTCAGCGTCCGCGCCCGAACCGCCAGCGCCGACTTGAGATCGGCCAGTCCGTCCGCCGCCACCGTGTTCACCACCACCGCCCCAGGATGCAACTCGCCCACCCGCGCCCGGAATACCTCCGGATGCTCCAACCGGTCGCTCTTGTTGAAGACCATCAGCACCGGCCGATCCTCCATCTCCAACTCGGCCAGGACCTGCTCCACCACCGCCGCCTGCTCCTCCCACTCCGGATGACTCCCGTCCACCACGTGGAGCAGCAGATCCGCCCCCCGTGCCTCCTCCAACGTGGCCCGGAAACTCGCCACCAGATGGTGCGGCAACTTCCGGATGAACCCGACCGTGTCGGTTATCCGGGCTTTGAGCCCAGCCGACACCTCCACCTCCCGGGTAAGCGTATCGAGCGTCGCGAACAGCCGATCCTCGACGAAGATGTCCCGCTCACCCGTCAGGCCCCGCAGGATGCTCGACTTGCCAGCGTTGGTGTACCCGACGAGCGCCGCGCTCAACATCGCCTGCCGACCCGACCGGACCGTCTCCCGGTGGCGCTCCACGTCCTTCAGCTTTTCCCGGTGGTGCTGGATCTTCTTCCGGATCATCCGCCGGTCGGTTTCGATCTGCGTCTCACCGGGGCCCCGCAACCCGATTCCGCCGCGGATCCGCGACAAGTGCGTCCACATCCGCGCCAGTCGCGGCAGCAGGTACTGGAGCTGCGCCAATTCCACCTGCAACTTGGCTTCCGCGCTCCGCGCCCGGGTCGAGAAGATGTCGAGAATGACCTCGGCCCGGTCCATGACCCGGAGTTTGAGTTCCTTTTCCAAGTTGGCGCCCTGCACCGGCGACAACTCCTCGTCGAAGATCACCAGCGTGGCGCCCAGATCCGCCACCAACGCTCGCAGTTCCTCGACCTTGCCCTCGCCGATCAGGGTGGCGGGATTCGGCGTCGCCACTTGCTGCGACAATCGACCCACGATCTCCGCCCCGGCAGTGTCCACCAACCGGGCCAACTCGTCGAGATGCTCCGTCAGCTGCTCCGCATCCCGGCTCCCCTTCCGGGGCGCCCCGACCAGAATCGCCCGCTCGACCGGTGGCGCGACTTCAATCATCGTCCGACTGATGGATAGCTCCCTTCTCCCTCGTTGACACAGGGCCAATCGGCCCTAACGACCACTGTCCCCTTCCCCGCCCGACGCCTTCGACCGCCACCACGCCAACCGCTCCGCCACTTTGGTCTCGAACCCGAGCGAACCGGGCTGATAGAGCCGCCGGCCCCGGAGCGAGTCCGGCAGGTATTCCTGCGGCACGAAATGCTCAGGCGCGTCGTGCGCGTAGCGGTATCCGGCGCCGTAACCCAGGTCCTTCATCAAGCCGGTCGGCGCGTTCCGAAGATGGAGGGGCACCGGGTCCGCCGGCGTTTCCCGCGCCGCCGCCAGCGCCGCGCCGAGCGCGACCACCGTGCTGTTCGATTTCGGCGCTGTCGCAAGGTAGATGGTCATCTCCGCCAGGGGGAGATACCCCTCGGGCGCGCCTAACACCTCGTACGCGTTCCGCGCCGCCACCGCCAGCAGGAGCGCGTTCGGATCGGCCAGGCCGATGTCCTCGGCGGCCATCGCCAGCGCCCGCCGGAACAGCGTCCGGGGATCCTCCCCACCCTCCAGCATCCGGGCCATCCAGTAGAGCGCCCCGTCGGGATCGCTGCCCCGCAGCGACTTGTGATACGCCGAGAGCAGGTTGAAGTGCTCCTCGCCAGACGCGTCGTACCGCGGGACCCGCCGAGCCAGCACGGCCTGCAGCGCCTCGACCGTCAACGCCCCCTTGAGCCCGACATGCCGGGCCGCCGACTCCAGGATCGTCAGCGCCTGGCGGGCGTCCCCGTCCGACTGTTCCGCGATCGTCTCGAGCACCCCGGGCCCGACCTCGAGGTCCTGGGCACCGAGGCCCCGCTCCCGATCCACCAGCGCCTCCCGCAGCAGCCCGATCAGGTCGGCCACCGCCAACGGCTCGAGCACGAAGACCCGAGCCCGACTCAGGAGCGCCCCGTTCAGGCTGAAACTCGGGTTTTCGGTGGTGGCCCCGATCAGGGTGACGGTGCCCCGTTCGACATGCGGAAGGAAGGCGTCCTGCTGGGCCCGGTTGAACCGGTGGATCTCGTCACAGAAGAGCACCGTCCCGCGGCCGAGGACCAGCCGCCCCTCGGCCTCCTTGATGATCTCCCGGACCCGGGGGACCCCTTCCGTCACCGCGCTGAACGCCACGAACTCCCGCCCGGTGTGCTGCGCGATCAGCCGGGCCAGCGTGGTCTTCCCGACCCCGGGCGGCCCCCAGAAGATGGTGCTCCCGAGGTCGCCGCGGCGGATCGCCTCGCCTAACGCCTTGCCGGCGTCGAGCAGGTGGCGCTGCCCGACGAACTCCGCCAGCGTCCGGGGCCGCATCCGCTCGGCCAGCGGGCCGACCGTCGCGCCGAACAGCGAGGGCTCGCTCACGCCGACGCCTCCCGGGCTCGCGCCAACAGCCGTTCCCGGGTGTTGGCGGTCGGATCCTCGAGCACCAGTTCGAGCAACTCGCCGAGCAACTGGCCCAGCGGGGGCCCCGCCGGGACCCCCGCGGCGCGGAGATCGTCGCCCGTCACCGCCAGATCGCCCCGGGACACCGCCTCGCCGCGCGCTCGGATACCCATCACCGTCTCCCGCCAGGGCGCCTCGGTCCCGGTCCGGAGTCGGTGAGCCGCCAGGAGATCCTCCGCCGCGACTCCGACCTCCGCCAGCCACCGCCGCACGCTCACCGGATCGGATCCGGTCGGCGCCGCCGGCCCGCGTTCGACCCGGCGGGCCCGTTCGACCTCCGCCCCCGAGGCCCGGAGGCCCTCCAGGGCCGCCGCGGCTCCAGTGCTCACCACCGCCGTCAACAACACCGGGTCCCGCGGGGTCGGATCGGCCTCCGCCAGCGGATAGCCGGGCCGGAGCCCCGGCAGCCACCGCGCCGCCGCGCCCACCTCACGCCACCGCACCAGCAGCGGCGGCAACGCCCGAGCCGACTCGAGACTGCGGAACCACTCGTCCCGAACCCGCTCCACCGACAAGCGGGCCAGACCATCGGCCACCGCCAGAGCCGCGGCCCAGGTGGCCTCGTCGATCCGGAAGTCGAGCCGGCCGGCAAACCGGATGGCGCGGAGTATCCGGAGGTAGTCCTCTCGAAAACGGGCGGCCGGCTCGCCCACGGCCCGGATGACCCGGCGGTCGAGATCAGCAGCGCCGTCGAACGGATCCCGCCACTCGTGCCGGGTCGGATGGTAGGCAATGGCGTTGATGGTGAAATCACGGCGGGCCAGATCGTCGTCGAGCGAAGCGCCGAAGGCCACCACCGCGTGGCGGCCGTCGGTGACCACATCCCGTCGGAAAGTGGTGACCTCGTGGAGCACCCGATGCCGATCGAGGACGCCGACCGTTCCGAACTTGAGGCCGACCGGCACGGTCCGTCGGAACAGTGCCTGCACCTGCTCGGGCGTGGCAGCGGTGGCAAGATCCACGTCGGCCTTGGCCCCGCCCATCAGCGCGTAGCG
>CADEGB010000128.1 GCA_902826755.1 uncultured Gemmatimonadota bacterium | reverse complement strand
GCCGCGGGCGGTGAACCGGACGCCTTCCCGTTCGAGGAGCATCCGCTGGGTCAGTTCCGATCCGGGGTGGGCGCGGCGGCTGATGCCTCCCTGGGCGTTGACGACCCGATGCCAGGGGACTGACGAGTCGGGTGGGAGGGCGTGCATGGCGTAGCCGACCTGCCGGGCGTATCCGGGCAGGCGGGCCAGGGTGGCGACGGCGCCGTAGTTGAGGACCCGTCCCCGGGGGATTCGGCGAACCACGGCGTAGATCTTCCGATAGGTGTCGCTCGTCATCGGCAACCGGGGCGGGGCGGCCGTGGCCTGGTGTCAGTCTCGAGCATCACGTCGGTCTGTTGGGGCGGATTGACGGCGTTGGGCGCTCGGAACAAGGCGTAAAGATACGTTGACGCGGGCTGGATGGCGCCGTACCTTGAAGGGTCCTTCCCCGGCGCTCTCTCGGCTTCGGGTTCGTAGCATCAGGTGGCTCTCGTTTCGGCACATCGCGGTCGGCTCAACCCTTCATCCTCACGGACGCGTGCATGTCTTCTGAGCACAAAGAGCAATGGGGCACCAAGCTGGGCGTGATCCTGGCCGTGGCCGGGTCCGCCGTGGGCCTCGGGAACTTCCTCCGGTTCCCCGGTCAGGCAGCCCAGAACGGTGGCGGTGCCTTTCTGATCCCGTATTTCACCGCGCTGCTATTGCTCGGGATCCCGATCGGGTGGGCCGAATGGGCGATGGGTCGGTACGGTGGGAAGAAGGGCTTCCATTCCGCGCCGGCCATCATGGGCCTGTTCGCCAAGGGGAGCATGGGTCGGTACCTCGGCGTCGTGGGGGTGCTGATTCCGCTGGCGGTGTCGTATTACTACGTGTTCATCGAGAGCTGGACCTTCGGGTACTTTCTCAAGTACCTCACCGGCGGGGTCGGCGTCGACGTGAATACGTCGATCGCCGAGCAGACGGCCGCGGCGGCCTCGTTCTACAACGCCTTTACCGGTGCGAGTCAGGACGGAATTCTCTTCACGGGTGATTCGAAGCTGACGATCATCTCCTGGATCATCGTCTTCTCGATCAACATCTATTTCGTCTTCCGGGGCCTGTCGAAGGGTATCGAGAAGTTCTGTTCCTACGCGATGCCAGCCATGGCGGTTTGCGCCCTGATCGTGCTGGTTCGGGTGCTGACGCTGGGCACGCCGGATCCCGCCAATCCGGAGCAGAGCGTCGTCAACGGGCTCGGGTACATGTGGAACCCGAACTACTCGAAGCTGGGCGACGCGCAGACCTGGCTGGCGGCGGCGGGGCAGATCTTCTTCAGTCTCTCGGTCGGATTCGGCGTCATCATCAACTACTCGTCGTACATGAAGAGGAACGACGACGTGGCGCTCTCCGGTCTGACGGCCAGCGCCACCAACGAGCTGTTCGAGGTCGGCTTCGGCGGGATGATCACGCTGACGGCCGCCTTCGTCTTCCTGGGGTTGAGCGGCACCACCGCGGCGGTGGCCAACGGCTCCTTCAGCCTTGGTTTCGCCACCTTGCCGATCGTGTTCGCGCACATGGGCGCGCTGGAGAACGTCATCGGCGCGCTGTGGTTCTTCATGCTGTTCCTGGCCGCGATCACCAGCTCGTTGTCGATGTATCAGCCCGCCGTGGCGACCCTGAAGGAGTCGCTGGGCTGGAGCCACGGCAAGGCCACCAGCGTCATTGCCGGTCTTGGCACCGTCGGTGCCATCCTGACCCTCTGGTTCACCCAGGGCGGTGCCTTCTGGAGTACGGTCGACTTCTGGGCCGGGACCTTGCTGATCTACGTCATGGCGGCGGTGCAGATCATCTACTTCGGCTGGGTCTTCGGCATCGAGCGGGGCTGGAAGGAGATCCACAACGGGGCGTCGATTCGGATCCCCACGATTTTCAAGATCGTGATGAAGTACGTCGCGCCAGCCTACCTGATCATCATCTTCGTGGCGTTCTGCTTCCAGAACCTGGGCCCGTCGCTTCGAGCGGCCTGGGCCAGTACCGGGTCGCGGGTCGGAATGCTGTCGATCGTGGCCACCCTGATCTTCCTGCTCGTGGTCGTCAGGATCGGCGAGGGCCGGTGGCGCGCGCAGGGGCTCGACATCAACGACGACAAACCAGTCGACTGAGGAGCCGACAATGACTACTGGTGGCATGGCGACAATGGTCGTTTCCCTGATCTTCGTCTGGGGGCTCACCATCTGGTGCTTTCGACGGGTTTTGACGTCTCCTCAAGACGAGAAGGCGCCGTCAGGTTTCGGGCCGTGAGGGCACCGCTCGGATAACATCCGCCGGGGTCGGCGCCACCGGGCGCCGGCCCCGGTTGCCTTTTTGTGTCGGCCGCCCGGTGTGCGGGCGGCGACCGGTGATCACGAATCGACTGGCATCAGGAGATGGACGATGGCTGACTATCGATGGATCGGGATGGTGGTGGTGACGGCGGCATGCGCGGGCACCAGCGACCAGCCGACGGGTGGTCGAGCGGCGGTTCCGCCGGCATCCCTGGACGTGGTCACCGCCGACCAGCTGCTCGCCGACATCAAGGTGCTGGCGGACGACTCGCTGCTTGGCCGCGGACCGGGAACCCTGGGCGAGGAGCGGACGGTGGCGTTCCTCGAGGCGCAGTTCAAATCGATCGGGCTCGAGCCCGGCAATCCCGACGGAACCTACCTTCAGAACGTCCCGCTGGTGGGCATCACGCCGGATCCGTCCGCCGCCCTCGTGGTGCGGAAGGGCGGGGTGAGCCGGACGCTCAAGTTCAAGGACGACGTCGTCGCCTGGACCAAGCACGTGGCCGATTCGGCCGCGATCGACGGCTCCGAGATGGTGTTCGTCGGATATGGCGTCGAAGCACCTGAGTTCCAATGGGATGATTTCAAGGGCCAGGACGTCCGGGGGAAGACGATCGTTCTGCTGGTCAACGATCCGCCGCTGGCCGACACGACCCAGTTCGGCGGCTCGGCCATGACCTACTATGGGCGATGGACCTACAAATACGAGCAGGGGCAGAAACACGGCGCCGCGGCCGTGCTGATCGTCCACGAGACCGAGCCGGCCGGCTATCCCTTTGCCGTGGTGCAGGGAAAGACCGGGGAACAGTTCGATCTGGTGACCCCGGACAAGAACTTGACCCGGGCACCGATCGAAGGATGGAGCACGCTCGATCAGGCCAAGGCGATCTTCCAGCTGGCGGGCAAGGATTTCGACCAGCTCAAGGCCAAGGCGGCCACCCGCGAATTCGCGCCGGTGTCACTGGGCCTCACGGCGTCGATGACCATTCGGAACACGCTCCGGACCGTCGACTCCCGCAACGTGGTCGCCAAGTTGACCGGGAGTGACCCGGTGCTCAAGGACGAATACGTCGTCTACACCGCCCACTGGGATCACTTCGGTGTCGGCGACCCGATCAACGGCGACTCGATTTACAACGGGGCGCTCGACAACGCGTCGGGAACCGCGTCGCTGCTGGCGCTGGCCCGCGCGTTCAAGGCCCTGCCCGAGGCGCCCAAGCGCTCGATCCTGTTCCTGGCCGTCACGGCTGAAGAGCAGGGGCTCCTCGGCTCCCAGTACTACGCGGTGACGCCGCTGTACCCGCTGGCCAGGACCGCGGCCAACATCAACATCGATGGGCTCAACCTGATCGGGCGCACCAAGGATGTGACGGTCATCGGGATGGGCGCGTCCGAGCTGGACGACTACCTCCGGGACGCGGCCGTTGGGCAGGGTCGGACGATCCGTCCGGATCCGGAGCCGGAGAAGGGGTACTACTATCGCTCCGACCACTTCAACTTCGCCAAGCAGGGGGTGCCGGCGCTCTACGCGGAGAGCGGGATCGAGGTGGTGGGCCAACCGGCCGACTACGGGATCCGGATGCGGCAGCGGTACGTCGCGGACGATTACCACAAACCGTCGGACGACATCAAGGCCGATTGGGTGCTCGATGGGGCGGTGGAGGACATCCGCCTGTATCTGACGGTGGGCTACTGGCTGGCGCAGGCGGCGGCGTTTCCGGAATGGCGGCCGGGCAACGAGTTCAAGGCCGTCCGCGACCGGCAGCTGGGCCGCTGACGGCGCGGCGAGATCTGCCTAACGGCCGACCGCGGCGGGGGCTTCGGTGATCGCGACCGTGGCGGCCCGGTTGACCAGGATCCGGATGTTGTTGCTCTTGGGATCGATCGGGAGCATGAAGAAGCAGTTGCCGAGCGGTGGAAACCGGTTGGACATCCCGACCACGGTTTCGCCGTCCTCGAACCGGACCGCGATCCGCTTGCCGCCAACCAGTCGGGGATCGCCCGGGGTGGCATCGATGGCTTCGTTGTGGGCCGGATTGCCGGCCTGGTCCTTCACGAAAAACAGGGCCTTGAGGTCGACCAGTTTGATTTCGACGGCGCCCTCGGCGGTCCGAACGTGGCAGGTCGGCCGAGTTGGGTCGACGTTCAGAGTCGTGCCCTTGATGGTGTGGCCATCGCGAAATCGAGCCACGACGTGATTGAGAGCCATAATCCCCGTTGGGAGTAGTGTCCGTTCGGCTCTCGGAAAGCAGGTCTCATGCCCTGTGGCCGGGGTGCGGCGGCGGGCCCATTCAGCCGTCGTTCTCCACCCTAACAGTATGCAGGGTAAAGAGATAGGCGATTTGACCAGGGCTTGGCCCTGGGCTGACTTCCGGCCGGTACGAAGCGGTTCGACCGCCCGGGCTCCGGTCAACCGCCGCGCCGGCTGGCGTTTCGCCCCCTGGTTGGGGCTCGCGGCCCGGCGGCTGGCCGGTCGAGGGGGCCGAACGGCCCAGCATCGGGCGTTTCCTTCCACGAAAGGATGAATCGATGTCCCTCTTCCGCCGAAAGGCCATTGCCGATCTTCAAGCGGAGGCCGTGAGCGAACACGGCCTCAAGCGGGAGTTGGGCGCATTCAGCCTGACGCTTCTTGGGATCGGGGCCATCATCGGGACCGGGATCTTCGTCCTGACCGGTACCGTGGCGGCCCAGAACGCCGGGCCGGCGGTCGTCCTTTCGTTCGTCATCGCGGGCAGCGCCGCGATCTTTGCCGCGCTCTGCTACTCCGAGTTTGCGGCACTGGTTCCGATCGCGGGGTCGGCCTACACCTACGGCTACGCCACCCTGGGCGAGCTGTTCGCGTGGATCATCGGATGGGATCTGGTGCTCGAGTACGCGTTGTCGGCAACGACCGTGGCCATCGGGTGGTCGGGGTACGTCGTGTCGTTCCTCAGCCACATCGGGGTCCACATCCCGGCCCAGTTGTCGGCGGCGGCGGGCACTCAGGTCACGATGGCGGACGGCAGCACCGTCACCGCGCTCTTCAACCTGCCGGCGGTGATCATCGTGGTGCTGGTGACCGCTCTCCTGGTTCGCGGCATCAAGGAGTCGGCGCGGGTCAACGACGTGATCGTGTTCGTCAAGGTTGGCGTCGTGCTCCTGTTCCTGCTCTTTGCCTGGAAGGGCATCGATGCCGCCAACTGGCAGCCGTTCATCCCGGCCAACACGGGACTCCGCGAGAACTTCGGGGTGAGTGGGATCATCGCCGGCGCCGGGGTCGTCTTCTTCGCGTACATCGGGTTCGACGCGGTGAGTACCGCCGCCCAGGAGGCCAAGAACCCGCAACGGGACATGCCGATCGGGATCATCGCCTCGCTGCTGATCTGCACGGTGCTCTACATCGCGGTGTCCCTGATCGCCACCGGCGTCGTCCCGTACGGGCAACTGGACGTGCCGGACCCGATCGCCAAAGTCGCTGACGCGGCCGGGCTCGGCTGGATGACCCGGTTGATCGAACTGGGGGCCATAGCCGGCCTGTCATCCGTCATCCTGGTTCAGCTGATGGGGCAGGCCCGGGTCTTCTGGTCGATGGCCAACGACGGCCTGTTGCCTCCGGTGGTGAACAAGATCCACCCGAAATACCGAACGCCATGGATTACCCAGATCGTCCTCGGCGTCCTGGTGGCGATCCCGGCGGGGTTTTTGTCGGTTCGGGAAGCCGCCTCGCTGGTGTCGATCGGCACCCTGCTGGCGTTCGTGATCGTGTGCGGCGCGGTGCTGTTGCTCCGGCATCGGGAGCCTGACCTGAAGCGGCCGTTCAGGACGCCGATCGTCTGGTTCACCGCTCCCGCCGGGATCATCAGTTGTCTGTACCTGATGTACTACCTGCCGTGGCGGACCTGGGAGCGGCTGTTCATCTGGCTCGGCCTCGGGTTGGTGATCTACTTCCTGTACGGGCGACGCCACTCGAAGCTGGCCAAGCCGTCCTGAGGTACGGTCGGCGCGCTCAGCGCCGACCCCGCGCCAGCGCTTGCCTCCATGGGGTGAGTGCTGGCCGCGGCGAGCCATCGCCGGCGTAGAGACCGGTGTCCTTCCAGATCCGAAACAGGGGGGCCTGGGGGTCGAACTGGAAGGTGCTCTCCCAGAAGTCGTCGTAGTCCCGCGTAAAGAAATAGTCCACGAAGACCCCGTTCATTTCCTCTACGGTGGCGAGAAGGTTCTCGACGTACCGGCGCTGCCGATCCGGGTCTGACGCGATGACGATTGGATAAGGCGCGGTGACGGGTTCGGCGGGCCAGGCCGTTTCGGCGATGGCGAATGGCTTCCCGGGCGCGAACTTGGTGACCGGCTCGTAGTAGGCCCGGTTGATCCGGCTCGGATCCACCTGCGACGCGTACGGATAGCTGCTCACCGCGATGACGTCGGCGTATGGCACCAGGTCGGCGACCACGGTCCCCTGCGGGCCGGGCTGGTCCCGCACCAACTCGAGCTGGATGCTCGGAAACACGGCCAGCGCTGGATAGGCGAGCTTCAATTCCCGGTGAAGGTGCTCCGCCAGCCGGAGGTACGCCGGCCACTTGGCCGGTGCCTTGTCGGCGAGGATGTTGGCCTCGATGGTGTAGACGAAGTAGTCGGGCTGGAGGCGGTCGATCAGTCGTCTGCAATAGGCCAGGAAAGCCTGCTTGACCCGGGGGTTGTCGAACGAGGCGGTGTCCCACGGGGCCGGAAGAGGTTGCCCCGTCGATGATCTGCGGTAGTCGGCCAAGCCGGTCCGGAGGAAGTTCACCGGGGTCACCGAAATGAGCCGGACGTGGCCGGCCGGGATGTCGGCCTTCATCCTGGCCAGGTCGCCCTCGATGGCGGCGGGAAACGGCAGATTGTCAAGGGCCTCGTTCCAGGGCACGCCGCCGTCGAAGTGGTGATTGACGAAGTCGGCGTCGCGGGCCAAGACGGCGTAGGTGTTCTGGACGGCGGTCAGGGTTCCCGCATACGGGAACTCGGTGAATCCCAACGCGAACCGCCGGGGCTCGGTGTTCGGTTCGGTGGTCGTGGTTCGGCAGGCCGAGATCACCGCGAGGCTGGCCAGGACGGTCGGGATGGAGCGCCGCATCGAGTCTCCGGAGACGGACAACGCCTATGGGTGTCCGCCGGATCCGTGCCATAGGACGCCGACTATCCTGGTCTTCAGTCGACCTCGTCGATGGAACGGGGCCAGTCCGACTTGAGGAGCCGGGACATGGCGCGGTCGGCCAGGAGCCTTCCGCCGGTCTGGCACCGGGCGCAGTAGTTGGTCTCGTTGTCCGCGTAGCGGATCCGCTGAACCGGGGTCCCGCAGTCAGGGCAGGGTTGCCGGAACTTCCCGTGAACCGCCATGTCGGGGCGGAACGCGGTGACCTTTTCCGGGAACCCGCCCTTTCGCTCCAGTCGGAGCCGATCGATCCAGCGGGTCATCGTCGACCGGGTGGCCTCGAACAGCCGCGCCACCTCGGCATCGTCCAGGCTCCGGGTCAGCTTGAGAGGGGACAGCCGGGCGGCGTGGAGGATTTCGTCGGAATAGGCGTTGCCGATCCCGTCGAAGGCCCGGGGGTCGGTGAGGGCCCGCTTGAGCGTGTGGTTGCCGGCCCGCAGCCGATCCGCGAACTGGGCGACGGTGGCGGTGAACAGGTCGAGGCCGCCCCGATCGAAGGCCGCGAGCCCGGCCTGGTCGGCCACGACGTGGAGCGAGGCCCGTCGTTTCGAGCCGGCCTCGGTGAACGTGAGGGTCCCCGCGTCGAAGTCGAAGGCCGCCAGCGACACCTTGCTGGCGATCGGCGAACCGGCCGCTTTCCAGTGGAGCCGTCCGGCGATCATCAGGTGGATGACCAGGGCCAGATCGCCGTCGAGGTTCAGCACGAGCCGCTTGCCGAGGCGGCCGACCTGGCGCACCGTCCGGTCATGGCAGGCGGAAAGCGGCGGGTCGACCGAACGGAGCAGGAAGGGCGTCCGGAGTCGGACGGCCAGGAGACGCCGCCCCTCGACCCGTTCGGCCAGCGCTTCCTGGTAGGTGATGATGTCGGGAAGCTCGGGCACCGGACCTCGGGGGGCTCTGTCGTCTCAGGCCGCGGAGAAGAACTCCCGATGGAGCGCGCGGACCGCTGTCGGGGCGTCTTCTTCCCGCACCACGAAGGTGATGTTGATCTCGGAGGCGCCTTGCGAGATCACCTCAATGTTGACGTCCTTGACCGCGTTGAACAAGCGGGCGGAGAGGCCGCGGGTCCCCCGAAGGTCCACCCCCACCACTGCGACGATGGCCCGCCGGTCGAAGACAGTGACCGCGCCGAGGGCTTCGAGATCCGCCACCAGGCCAGGTAGCCGGCTGGCGTCGTCGAGGGTGACCGACACGTTCACCTCGCTCGAGGCGAGGACGTCGACCGAGACGCCGTGGCGGGCAAAGATGGTGAAGAACTGCTGGAGGAACCCGACGGCCTCGAAGCTCCGCGGCGCTCGGACGTTGACGACCGTGATCCCCTTTTTCCAGGCAATCGACCGCACCGGCGAGGTCCCGGTAATCGGCGCCGGTCGGGCGCCCGCGACGATCCGAGTGCCCTCCCGTTCGGGGGCGAACGAGTTGAGCACCCAGCAGGGAATCCCGGCCTCTACCAACGGCAGCTGGGTGGCCGGGTGGAGGACCTTCGCGCCGAACGCGGCCAGCTCGGCGGCCTCGTGATAGCTCGCCTCCGGGAGCCGGCGCGCGTCGGGGACGAGGCGCGGGTCGGCGGTGAGGATGCCGTCGACATCGGTCCAGATCTCGACTCGGGCGGC
This sequence comes from uncultured Gemmatimonadota bacterium, assembly GCA_902826755.1. Taxonomy (GTDB): domain Bacteria; phylum Gemmatimonadota; class Gemmatimonadetes; order Gemmatimonadales; family GWC2-71-9; genus SHZU01. The sequence continues at coordinate 1,938 of CADEGB010000128.1, read as the reverse complement.
GTCGAGTGCGGCGCCGAGGAGGGAGGCGGTGTAGTCCGATCCGCCTCGTCCGAGCGTGGTGGTCCAACCTTCGTCATCGGAGCCGATGAAGCCCTGGGTGACGGGAATGCGGCCGTCGTCGAGGAGGGGCTGGAGCAGTCGGGCCGCGCGGCGGCGGATTTCCGCGGGGTTCGGGACCGCCTGACCGAACTGGGAGTCCGTGGCAATGACGCGGCGGGCGTCGAACCAGGCCGCCGGGAGGTCCGCGGCCGCGAGCGCCGCGGTTACCAGATGGGAACTCCACAGTTCGCCGTGGCTCACCAGGAAGTCGCGATCAGCGGCTGACCAGGCCCGCCCGATTCGAGTGGCGAGCCACGGGACCAGCGCGGCCAGGTCGCGTTCGAGTGGTTCGATGACCGGGCCGGCGAGGTCGAGGCCGGTGGCGACGGCGGTATGCCGGTCCCGGAGCGCGGCGAGCCGGGTGGAAACGGCGGCCGGATCGGACGCCTGTTCGAGATCGAGGAGGGCGTCGGTGACTTTCGAGAGCGCCGAGACCACGACGACGGGCCGTTCGGTCCGCCGGGCGGCCACGATCCCGACCAACCGTCGGATGGCGGCCGCATCGCCGACGGAGGTGCCGCCGAACTTGGAGACGATCATCGGCTCACCACCCCCGCCGCCACCAGCAGTTCGGCGTTCTGGATGGTGGCTCCCGCGGCGCCTCGGACGGTGTTGTGACTGAGGAGCACCAGTCGGATCTGGAGCAAGGGGCAGGGCCGGATCCGGCCGACCGTCACGCTCATGCCGCGGCCGGCTTCGAGGTCGAGGCGGGGTTGGGGTCGATCGGGGCGTGGATCGACCAGCACCGGCTGGGCGGGGGTCGACGGCAGCGCGGCGATGACGGGGTCGGGCCGCCAGGCCGCCAGCGTTTCCGCCACCTGTTCGGGCGTAGCCGGCGTCTTGAAGCCGACCGACACCGTCTCGGTGTGACCATCGATGACCGGGACCCGGTTGGTGTGGGCGCTGACGATGGCCGGCGCTTCGGCGATGGCCCCGTCGGCGAAGGCGCCGAGGAGTTTGCGGGTTTCCCGCTCGACCTTTTCCTCCTCGTTCGCGATGTACGGCACCACGTTGCCGACGATGTCGAGGGACGCCACGCCCGGCCAGCCGGCGCCGGAGATGGCTTGCATCGTCGAGACGAACAGCCGGTCGACGCCGAACCGGCGATGGAGCGGCGCCAGGACGAGGGCAAGGCCGGTGGTGGTGCAGTTGGGGTTGGCGACGATGCCGCCGGTCCAGCCGCGGCGCGCTCGTTGAGTCGGGAGGAGGCCGAGGTGGTCGGCGTTCACTTCCGGGATGACGAGGGGGACGTCGGGCTCGAGGCGAAACGGGCTCGCGTTGGTCACCACCAGGGATCCGGCCGCGGCCCAGAGCGGTTCCACGTCGGCCGCGGCCTGGGTGTCGAGGGCGGAGAACGCCAGCGGGTGCCCGAGCGGGGTGCGACTGCTGAGGATCTCGAGCCCGGCGGCCCGATCCGGGAGCGGGGTGGTCTCGCGCCACCGGACGACGTCGCCGTAGCGGCGGCCGGCGCTGGCATCGGAGGCGGTGAGGGCGGCGATCTCGAACCAAGGGTGCTGGTCGAGCAGCCGGATCAGCTTCTGGCCGACGGTGCCGGTGGCGCCGAGAATGGCGACGGGGATCCGCTGGGTCACAGGTTGTCGTTCCTTTCGACCACAAAAAAAAGCCCCGCGCTTCGGTGGCGCGGGGCGTCGGGTGATGCTGAGCTCTCTGGTTCGTTCAGCTCGTCTCGACCGCGCCCCGCAAGCCACACATCGTCTTCCCGCCCTTGGTCGGGGCGGTCTTCGTGGTGGTCTTCTTGGTGGCGGTCGGATACATGGTTAGGCAAGCTAGTGATCGGTTCGAAGGACCGCAAGGGGATAGGGGGTCTGATCGACTCCG
>CADEGB010000127.1:6648-11000 GCA_902826755.1 uncultured Gemmatimonadota bacterium | reverse complement strand
GAACCCGATACTCGGCCACCAGGTCGGAGGTGGCCGCCAGATGGTGATCGCGAGCCAGCCGGAGCCACAAGGCGTGGTCCTCACCGAACCGCCACCCATCCGGGAAGCCTCCGGCTTCCAGCACGGCGGACCGGCGGACCTGGACGACCGCCGGGGGGCCGAATTGGCATCCGGCGATCAGATCGCTGTAGGCGTCGCCGTCGCGAAAACGCCCCCGAGGTACCCGCTCGAGCGGCCGGCCAGCGGCGTCGATGTACCGAAATCGGCCCGCCGCCCACGACCGACCAGTTTGCCGGGCGACCTGGCCCAAAGCCTCCAGCGCGGTCGGTAGTAAGCGGTCGTCTTCGTCGAGGCAAACCAGCCATTGGCCGGTGGCGGCCGCGATACCGGCGTTTCGGGCTGATCCAGGACCCGAATCCGGTCCGGACACGACGCGCCCCCTCCCATCGCAACCTCCCAGGGCGCTCTCGAGGCCACCGACGCCCGCATCATCGACCAGTACGATCTCCCACAAGGCCGTGGTCTGCGCTTGGACCGAAGCGATCGCTTCGGCGAGGTACCGTCGCCGGCGGTGCACCGGGATTACGACCGAGACGACCTCCGTCATGATCTCACGCGGGCCCAGCGACCCACCGCATAGCCTGCCCGGTGGGCCACGCCGCCGAGGTGGTGGGCCGCGGCTGGCCAATCGGTCCGGGCGGCAGCGCCGATTGCGCCCGACAGGTTGCGGCCGAGCGCGCGCCAGGCGGCGCTGGGTACTCGGGCCAGGCTCCGTCCACTTGGGCTGCCGTGCCCGGCTGCCCCAAAGCCCTCCCAATAACGGCGCCGGAGCAGATAGCCGAGTGTCAGTCGGTCGGGCGAGACCGGATGCGTGACGGCGGCGTCTGCCACGTACCCGAGGCGAGTCCCGGCGGCCCGAAGCCGCGCGAACATCTCGGCGTCGTCGCCGCCCATCAATCGTCGTCCCGTGTGGCCCAGTGTCGTCATGAAACCGCCGTGGGTGGCCAGGACTTCGCGTCGGAAAGCCATGTTGCACCCGACCGGGGTTGGATCGACTGGATCAAGTACCCGGGAAGCCGAGCCCAATTCGTACTGCACGAAGACGATGCGTTCGATCCGCGCCGGATCGGTCGCAACCCAGCGCGGCAACTTTGGCGGCCAGGTGGGGTCGACGCGCCCGCCACCCGCCTCGGCGCTGAGGCGCTCGAGCCCGGCCACGAGGCGGCTTGCCCATTGGGGGGGGACCCGGACGTCGTCATCGAGGAAAAGGATCCACTCGCCGCTCGCGCCGGCAATTGCACGATTGCGAGCGGCCGACTGGCCGGCGACGGGTTCCTCGAGCACGTGGAAGGGATAGGGCCCGATCCGCGTCCTGCCCGCCAGGGCTCCCGCGGTCCCGTCGGTCGAGCCGTTGTCGACCACCAGGAGCTCCCCGCCGCCCGGTGACGGGAGCGAAAGGGCGAGATCCTCGAGGAGTTGGACGAGAGTGGCCCGGCGGTCCCGGGTGGTGATGACGATCGAGAGCTTCACCGTCACCGGCCGACCGCCCGGCGGCGGAGGTCCAGCAGGGAGCGGGGAAGCCACGCGGCCAACAGCCGCATCAGGCTACCGGTACTTGGCTCGAGGAGAAACAGCCGACGAAAACAGGCGCGGGCCGCGGTCAGGTCGCGGCGGTGGAGGAATTCTTCGCCGTAACTATCCAAGAGGCGCATGGTCATCCGTTCGGTCACGTCTCCGGTCAGGTGTTGGCCATCCTCCAGGTGGCGAACATTGAACAACTCCGCGGCCAGAATCCGATGTCGGTTGCGGGACAGGCTGGTGGCGGCTTGGGTATAGCGCACCAGCCATTGCGGGCAGGTGGCGATCCGCCACCGCGTGAGCGCGATCCGAAGCCAGAGATTGTAGTCCTCGACGCCGATCAAATCCCGTGCCTCGTCGAAACCGCCGACCTCATCGAGGCACGCCCGCCGGATGCTTGCCGACGATGCGATGATGCAGTTGCGGCGGAGGAGGTGCTCGAGAGTCACCACGGCGGGAGCGACCTGGCCCCGATACAGGGTGACGCGCCCGTGGACCATTCCGACTGACGGGTCGGCCATGAACGGCAATTGGGCAGCCAGTCGTTCGGGGAACCACGTGTCGTCGGCGTCCAGCAGCGCGATCCATTCACCTCGGGCGGCCCGAATACCCGCGTTGCGGGCGGCGGCTGGGCCTCGGTTGGGCTGTTGGATGACTCGGACCCGAGGATCGACTCTCGCTGCCGCCGCGGCCGTGTCGTCCTCGGAACCGTCGTCGACTACAATGACCTCGAGTGGAGGCACGGACTGGGACAAGGCACTCTCGATCGCGGCGCCGACCAGTGAGGCGGCGTTGAACGCGGGGATCACGGTGCTGATCGAGGCGGGAGCTGGTGAAGTCGGATCCACTCGGGTCCTGGGTCGGGTCCAACGGCTCGGAACGGCAAGGGATACAATACGCGGACTGCATCAAGTGGCAAGGTCAGATCGTCAGACTGGCGTCAAGGCCTCGAAACTGCAACATTCTGCACTGCCGGGTCACACGGCTATATGCCCGATAGGCCAATTGACGGGTTAGGACCTGGGGCCTAACCTTGAGCGGCCGTCGGCAGGCGGCTCCAAATGCCCGAGACCACCATCGTTTACCCCATGTTCCCCACTGGTTTAGCGGCTTGGGTCGAGCCGCCTGTCGGGGCCCGTCCGGCCGGACGGAGTCTGACCTGAGCGCTGCGTCAGGTCGTCGGCGGCTCCGCCACGCCTGGGACGTCGTGGTCGTCCTGGTGGATCGGGACCTGAAGGCCCTATACAAGCGGTCTTGGTTCGGCCTCGGCTGGGCCCTCCTCGTGCCGGTGATTCAACTGGCCGTCTATTCTCTGGTCTTCCGCCGGGTGCTGGCGGTCCAGGTGGAAAACTACGCGGCTTTCGCCTTTCTCGGTGTCCTGGTCTGGAGTTGGTTCCAGGCGGCCGTGGCCCAGAGTTCCTCGCTGGTGACGGCCAATCACGTGCTGGTCAAACAGCCCGGGTTTCCCCTGTACGTCCTGCCGTTCGTGAGTGCCGGCGTCCGGTTTCTCCACTTCCTCATCGCCCTGCCGCTGCTAGTCGGTTTCCTGGTCTGGCACGGGGGCCGGCCGACGGTCGCTTGGTTGGCCCTGCCTCTCGTGGCCATCGTGCAGTACGTGCTGATCGCGGCGCTTGCCTTCCCGTTGGCCGCCCTCAACGTTCGTTGGCGTGACACTCAGCACGTGGTGGCGGCTCTGCTCCAGCTCGGGATGTTTGTCACCCCAGTGTACTACTCCCTGGAGAGTGTTCCCTCGGGCCTTCGAGGTTGGTTCGGAGCGAACCCGATGGCCGTCTTGCTCGAATCGTGGCGCGCGATCCTTCTCCGCGACCAGTGGCCGGACCTGGGGCCGTTACTCGTCCTTGGGGTGGGAGCCGGGTTGGCACTCGTGGTTGGCATGGTGTTGTTCGCGGCGGTTCGCCACCGGTTCGTGGACGAGTTGTGAGCACCCCGAGGATCGTGGCGGAATCGCTCGGCAAATGGTACGTCCGGCGGCGGGAGCCGGCGCGGACCTGGCGCCAGCTGCTGACCGGCCGCGGGCGGGGAAGGGCTGAACGCTTCTGGGCCTTGCGGGAGGTTTCCTTCACCGTCGAGGCGGGCTCGATGCTGGGCGTCGTCGGTCCCAACGGAGCTGGGAAATCGACGCTGCTTCGCTTGCTGGCTGAGATTGGCCGGCCGGACGAGGGGCGGCTCGAGGTGCGCGGCCGGTGTCGCGGTCTGTTCGACCTCGGGGGTGCTTTCCTGGGTGACCTGACCGGCCGGGAGAACGCGATCCTGGCGGCGGTGACGGCCGGGTTCACTCGGCCCGAGGCGCGGGCGCGCCTTGACGCCATCGCCGATTTCGCCGAACTCGCGGACGTGATCGACGCCCCCCTCCGGACGTACAGCACCGGGATGACGATGCGCCTGGCGTTTGCCGTTGCGGTCCACACCGAGCCGGAGGTGCTCCTCGTCGACGAGTTCTTGGCGGTGGGTGACCTTGCCTTTCAAGCCAAGTGCACCGATCGGATTCGCGCGCTTCGCGACGGTGGCGCGTCCGTCGTATTGGTCTCGCACGGGCTCGAGCCGGTGCGGGACCTGTGTGACCGAGCGCTCTGGATTCGCCAGGGTCGGGTGGTCGCCGAGGGGGCCCCGAACGTGGTGGCTGGTGCGTACGAGGCGGCGATGCGCGCGGAAACCGAACGCCGGATGCCCGTCACTCCCGATCGGGTCGTGGGGGCGCAGGTTCTCCGGATGGGTGAGAACCGGTTCGGCTCTCTCGAGGCGGAGATCCTCGA
>CADEGB010000127.1:0-6638 GCA_902826755.1 uncultured Gemmatimonadota bacterium | reverse complement strand
GGTGTCGCTCACGCCAGCGCCGGTCCGCTCGGGCGGCCCCCTGACGGTCGCGATCCACTGGCGGGCCAGGGCGCCGGTCAACCGACCGATCGTGGCGGTGTCCATCCGACGCGACGACGGCACCATTTGCATCGAGACCAACTCCGAGGTCGCTGGGGTGCCCCTCGGCGTGCTCGTCGGCCATGGTGTCCTGACCGTGGGGTTCGACCAACTCAACCTCGGAGCTGGGAACTACTACGTCGACGTCGGCATCTACGAGGAGCACTGGGGGCACGGGCTCGACTATCACTGGAATGTCTACCCATTTCGGGTCGAGGGGCCGAGCGCGCTCCGTGGCGTCATTCCCAATTCCGGTCGATGGACCGCCGAGTGGTGACCGGGCCGATCGGCCTGGCAACCATCGACCTGGCGCGGCCGTTCGCCTCGGTGTCGGGCCGACCCGGCGATCGCCGGTTGCAGGTCCTGGTGCGGCACGGTGGCCGCGTGCTTGGGTGGGTCGAACTCGCCTTGAACGGTGACGGGAGCCCGGTTGCGCCGCCGCTCGATCGAATCGCCGGCTCTTTGGGGGCGGCGCTGGTGCGACGGTTGGTCGAGGACCGCCTCCTCGACGGGATTCCTGAGGCCGGCCTTGCGGCGCGGGTTCTGCTCGAGCCGCCGGGGTCGCCCGTCGGCGGCGCACCCCTGGTCTCGGTGGCGGTCTGCACCCGCGAGCGGCCCGATGACTTGGCCCGATGTCTCGAGGCGATCGCTGCCCTTCGCTATCCTGCCTTCGAAGTCCTCGTGGTCGACAACGCCCCCGTTACCGATCGGGTCGCGAATCTGGTGACCCAACGGTTCCCGGCGGTGCGGTACCTTCGCGAGCCGCGCCGGGGCCTCGATTGGGCTCGCAATCGCGCCGTGCTCGAGGCCCGTGGCGAACTGCTCGCGTTCGCCGACGACGACGTCGTCGTGGACGGCGATTGGCTGACCGCGCTGGTCCGTCACTTCGCCGACGATCCGGCGGTTCTCCTGGTGACGGGTCTGGTCGCGCCTCTCGAACTGGACACGCCGTCCCAGGTGCGGTTCGAACAGTACGGCGGGTTTGGTAAGGGGTTCCGTCGCCGCTGGTGGCGCCACCGGCAAGCCGAGAATGGGGCGCCGGTGACGATTCACGGCGCGGGGCAGTTCGGGACGGGAGCGAACATGGCCTTCCGCCGGACGGCGTTCGATTGGATCGGCCGGTTTGATCCAGCGCTCGACGTGGGAACCCCGACGAACGGCGGCGGCGATCTCGACCTGTACTTCCGGGTGCTCCTGGCCGGTGGGACGTTGGTCTACGACCCTGACGCCCTGGTCTGGCACCGGCATCGCCAGGACCGGACGGCGTTAGGCCGACAGCTCGAGGGCTGGGGGAGCGGCTTCTGGGCGTTCGCGATCCGGTCCGGGCTCGTGTTCCCGGCGGAGCGGCCAGGATTTCGCGAGGTGCTTCGGTGGTGGCTCCGCCATTGGGTGGCGGCGCGGCTGTGGCGGGGGCTTCGGCGGGACCGCTGGATCCTAGGCCCGTTGGCGGCGGAAGTGCGCGGGGCGGTCAAAGCGCGGGCGAGCTACCGAGCGGCGCAACGGCAAGTGGTGGCGACGCTCGCAGAGCACGGACCGCTTGGGCCTCCGGATCCGGCCCCGCCACCCGCTGTCGCGCCGCCAGCCGATCCGGTGGTCGGGGTTCGCTGTCTGGAGGTCACCAAGCCCTTGCGGCATCCGCTCGACGGATTGGGTGCCTTCGATCAGGTTCGGCTCTACCTGCTGCGCGGTGGGACCCCGGTCGGTTTCATCACGATCGCCAATCACCGGGAACCGGTTCCGGCCGCCCGGCTGCGGTACCTGGTGGCGCAAGCGCTAGGCGAGGCGGTGATGGACCCATCGGCGGGTCCCCCGCCGCTGGCCACCGGAGCGGGCGAGGTGCTCGCGGCGTGCGTCGCCGCGGCGTCATCGCCCGTGGTGGCGGCCCCACTGCCGCCGTTGCCGCCGACGGTCGTCTCGGTCGTGATCGCGACTCGGGACCGACCAGACGACCTGCGCCGATGCCTGGCCTCGCTCGTCGAACAACGGACCCGACATTCACTCGACATCGTCGTGGTCGACAACGGCCCGGCCGTCGGACCGACCGCCGAGGTCGTGAGCGCCTTCCCATCGGTTCGCCTGGTCGCCGAGCCCCGGCCGGGTCTCTCCTTCGCCAGAAACACCGGCATCCGCGCCGCCCGCGGCGAATTTGTCCTGGCAACCGACGACGACGTCGTGGCGTCGGCCGACTGGGTCGAGCGCGTGGTGGCACCGTTCGCCGACCCGACGGTGGCCGCGGTGACCGGGAACGTCCTCCCCATGGAGCTGCATACCGCGTCGCAGCGTCACTTCGAGAAGTACGGTGGCCTTGGTCGCGGGTTCGAGCGACGCCGGTTCACGCCCGAGTGGTTTCACGGAATGCGCGGTCGGGCGGTCCCGACCTGGGAGATCGGCGCGACCGCAAACGCCGCGTTTCGAGCGGGCATTTTCCGGGACGGCCGGATTGGCATGCTCGACGAACGGCTCGGGGCTGGCATGCCTGCGGGAGTTGGCGAGGATACCTATCTCTTCTACAGGATCCTCAAAGCTGGCTTTTCGATCAGTTCTGAACCGGGGGCTTGGGTCTGGCATCGGCACCGACGGGACGCCGCGGCGCTCGGTCGGCAGCTGTGGGCCTACAGCGCGGGACATGTGGCCTACCACCTCGTGACCTGGCTCGACGAGGGAGATCGAAGAGGTCTGTACCAGCTATTCTGCACGCTGCCCCTCTGGCATGCCCGTCGACTGGTGCGGTGGATTCGCGGTCGCCGAGAGTATCCAATCCGGCTGATCTTCACGGAGATTGGCGGGTACCTGGCGGGCCCATGGGCCCTGTGGCGCTCGGTCCGAAAGGTCCGGCGGCTGCAAGGTCGGTCCGGCGGCGCGTCGAGTTGACTGCTCGAGGCGTTGGTGCCGGGGGTGGCGCCGGGCTTGGCCATCCGGCGTCCAACGACCGCCCGCTAGAAGTGCTTGGAGTATCCCCGCGCCCGGCTGGGCTCAACTACTGCGGTGGCCCCTGCTCGGCCGCGGCGGCCAGTTCGGTGATTTCGATGGCGTAGGCCCGGGCCAGGCTCCGGTCTCGGCGCTCGACCTTGAGTCGAACCGTCACCCCCTGAACGCCCGGTACCCCGCGGAGCACGTCGAGCCCTTTGACACGGATCTCGAGTTGGGGTCGCCACCAGCCGATCAGGCGGATGCTCGCGACGTCCTCGATCGGCACTTCGACCGTCTCCTGAGGCAACTCCTCCACGTCCGTGCCAACCTCCCCTACCATCGAAACCCGTTGGGTCGTGCGGGTCTTTGTCCACTCGAGGACAAAGCCCCAGTCGGCCAGATGGAGGAGACCTTCGGTCCGGTAGCTGACCGACTCGATAGCGGCGGTTCCGATGCTTTCGGACCCGACCTGGGTGAGCTGGACCGGCAGCGGATGGAGGGCCATGTTCGGGCTGCAAGATATCCCCCGGCCGCGACGCGCTCCAGCCGGCTGGTCAGGGCCTGGTGATGAGACGGTAATAGATGTCGAGCGCCGTCCCGCTGCCCTGGACCCACGCCGCCAGGTATTCCCCCGGACGGGTGGTGGCGGCGAGTCGATGGGAATAGCCGGCGGGCAGCAGGGTGTTCTCCACCAGCCCGTCCAGCGACGTCCCGAGGCTCGAGACCGGTAGTTCGTACGACCGGGGCTGGCCGGATCGGGTCGACAGCCAGAGGAGATACCAGGCGCCGCCATGGCGACGGTAGAGTTGGGGAAACAGATTCTGGCCCGTTCGATCGGATGACACCAGCGCCGCCGCGGACCAGGTGAGCCCGTCCGCCGACGTGGCTGAATAGAGATCGGAGCGGCCATTGGTGATGAAGTCGGCGTTTCCGGCGTAACGGACCCAGACCAACGTGAGTTGATTCGCGCCGGTCCGAGCCACGTAGGGAAGGTGATCGTGCTCAGTCGGAGAATTCACCGAAAGCGAGACCGGGGCGTCCCAGCCCGGCTGACCGACCCGTTTGACCGCCGCATAGATCTGATTGTCGGACGACAAGGGAATCCGCCGAGCGGCCACGAAGTAGACCACCAGGGAACCGTTAGGTGCTTCGCTGACGGTTGGGACCCAGTCGTCGGTCAGAAACTCGCGGGTCACCACTTCTTCCGGTTGCCAGACCACCCCGTCGGTCGAGGAGCTGTGTCGAATCTGCCCCTGGAAAAGGGTGACCCACTGGAACCAGACGACATGAAAGACGCCCTGACTGTCCTGAAACAGGTTGGGGTAGAAGTCGCCCCATTGTGACGTCACGATCGGGGCGGGCGTGGTCCACGTGCTGCCGTCGGCGGTACTCGCGATGTAGATCTCGGCGTTGCCGGTCCGATCCGAAAACCAGGCCGCGTAGACGCGGCCGTCCCGGCCGAGCAGCAGCGACGGATCTTCGTCCTTGGCTGGCGAGTTGGTCGTCAGCAGGGCAGGCGTGGTGCCGGTTGCCGGATCCTGGTCAGGGCCGACCAGCGGCTTCTTGCAGCCGACGAGGACGCCAATCACGAGGAGCCAGCGAGGCGAAGGCATGCACCTTTCCTTCCGGGCAATCGGCGTTCCGTTCCCTCGTGAGAGCCGACCGCCCGTCGGGCCCAGCTCACGCCGTCGGCACCGGTCCCACCAGCAGGATCGGAAGCGTCGGCGTGGCTGAGCCCGATGGCGGCTCGACCGTAATGGCCGCGGCCGCGAACCCGCCCCCGGGCGGTAACTCGAACGCACTGACCAAGGCGTGGCCATCCGGGTCCGAGTTGAAAACCCGCGACGGCACCGGCGTTCCGTCGCGGATGAGCCAGAGCTGATAGGCCTTTCCGGCCGGTGCGGGCGGGAGCCGGAACGCGTGGAGGACCGCCTGGTTGATCCGGCGGTTCCAGAACAGCTGAATGCCCGGCGCCTGCGGGCCGCTCGGGGCGAGCTGCACCAAGGTGAGTTCGTTCTGGGCCTCGAGGAGCGTGTTGAGGGTCGCCTCGCGCGCCGTCAATCGTTGCTCGACCTCGGCCAGCAGTGCCCGGCTTCGGGCCAGCTCATCCGCCAACGATGCCTTTTGACGTCCCAAGCCCACCGCCACGATGGCGGCGGCAGCAAGGGCCGTGACCAACGTTGGGACCACCCATCTGCGTCGGGCGGGCAATCGGGCGTCCGTCGTCGGCCGACCCGCCGACCCGCGGGCCTGCGCCAACACCCGTTCCTTGAGGCCCGGTGGCGGCGTCACGGCCGAGCCCATCGCGAGGGCGGCGCCGACGTTGCGTAGTTCCGCCACCAGCTCGCGCAGCTCGGGCGACCGGTCCATCGCCGCTTCGAACGCGCGGGTCTCCTCGGCGCCCAGCTGTCCGAGGACATAGTCCGGAGCCAGATCGCGGAAGGTCTCGGGCGATGGCGCGGTCATCGGCGACCCTCCGGTCGGAGCCCCGCGAGCGCCGCCTTGAGATGCAGCATGGCGGAGCGGATTCGGGTCTTGATGGTGCCCAGCGGCTCGTCCAGCCGGGCGGCGATTTCGGAGTGGGAGAGCCCGTCGAAGAACGCCAACTCGAGGGCTGTTCGTTGCCGAGCGGGTAGGTTGCCCAGCGCGGCGGCCACAGTGCGGGCCTGTTCGGTGGCGAGCACCGCCTCGTCGGCCGCCGGGCCTGGTTGGCCCAACGCGGGCTCGGGGTCGAGGGCGGCGGCTCGGTCGGTGGCGCGACCGCGCCGGGTTCGGGCCCGGATCAAGTCCAGGGCGCGGCTTCGGCAGATCATGGTGAGCCAGGCGCCGGTCGAACCGCGCTCGCTGCGGAATCGACCTGCTTCGCGCCAGACCTGCGAAAACGTGTCGAGCACGACTTCCTCGGCGTCCGCCGCCTCGCCGGTCATCCGGAGCGCCATCCCGTAGAGCGACGGGGCAAACCGGTCGTAGAGCGCTCCGAGGGCCCGCTCTTCGCCGCCGGCCACCCGCGCCACCAGATCGCGGTCCGGATCGGCGGCGCGGTGGTCGGAGGCCTCGGGTTGGGAAAGGGGCATCGGAGCGACGGTCAGGATGGCTCCAAGGTACATCCCCTCGCGGCTCACGGCATGCCCCCAGTCCGAGTCCCGAGGTCCTCACCCCCCCGCGAGGGCTCCGGACCGTGCCCGCTTCTCGACGGCGGCGAGGTCCCGGAGGAGATACGGCGGCAGCAGATCTCGGCGTTCCAGCACGTCCGCCAAGAGCTGGGCGGCTTCGGTCGGTCGGCCGAGGGCCTCGAGAATCCGGGCCCGATGGTACCCGCCAGCGGGGGGAAGGGGACCACTCGCGGCGGCCCGGTCGGACGCTTCGAGCGCCGCCGCCGCGTCGCCCCGGCGGAGGTGGATCCAGGCGAGGAGATCCCACGCGTCGACGGTGGGTCTCCTGGCGACGTCCCGCCGCGCCAGCGCCAGGGCCGAGTCGCGCAAGCCAGGCGAGTCCGATTCGAGGTAGTGGAGCGCGAGCAGGTTGCCGAACAACGGTTCCGCGCCCGGCGCGGTGGCCGCCGCAAGGAACCGTTCGGTCATGCCAGCGGCCGCGGCCGGTTCCCCTCGCCGCCGGTGAATCTCCGCCAT
>CADEGB010000126.1:976-11000 GCA_902826755.1 uncultured Gemmatimonadota bacterium | reverse complement strand
CTGGTCAGCAGGATCGTCACCGGGATCAGGATTTCGACCGCCGCCGCCGGCGCCCGGACCAGATCGAACGTGGCCAGCGCGAGGGTCAGCGAATGCCCCAGCGTGAACGCGGTGACCAGCCAGATCAGGTCCCGCCACTGCCGGAACCCGTAGGGGATGGTCAGGGCCGCGATGAATAGGAGGTGGTCGGTGGCCCCCAGGTCGAGAATGTGGCGGACCCCAAGCCGCAGGTAGATCTCGAAGTCGGACCCGGCGTTCATGCTTCAAAGGTAATGGTACGCCGGAGCCGGTTTGAGTCCGGTGGCGACCCGTCGATATTTGAAGACCCGCTCACGTTTCGAGGTCCCGCTGGGAAACCCGGCCGACGGATTCCGCCTCTCCGAGGTCATTTCCGCCCTCTCCTATGCCCTGGATCTGACCGAGGGGCAGCCGATGGGGCACTCGGTCCGCGCCTGCGTCGTGGGCATGCGCCTGGCCCACGAACTCGGCCTGGCACCGGATGCCCGGTCGGATCTCTACTACGCGCTGCTACTCAAGGACGCCGGCTGCTCGTCCAACGCGGCCCGCCTCTCCCAGTTGTTCGGGGCCGACGACCATACCCTCAAGCACGATCACAAGCTGATCGACTGGACTCAATTGGGCCCCGCCGCCGGGTACGCCCTTCGCCACGCCGGCGGTGACGGCGTCCTCGGTCGGATCGGCCGAGTGGTCCGGATCGCGGCGTCCGCCGAACGCATCGGGCGGGAGATGATCGCCACCCGATGCGAACGCGGCGCCGACATTGTCCGGATGATCGGCCTGGCGCCGGCGACGGCGATGGCCATCCGCAACCTCGACGAGCACTGGGACGGTCGCGGCCACCCGCTCGGCCTGGCCGGCGACCGGATTCCCCTGTTTGGCCGGATCCTCGGCCTGGCTCAGACCTTCGAGGTGTTCCTCGCCGCCCGAGGGCCGAGCGCCGCCTTCGAAATGCTCGATCGGCGGAGCGGCCGGTGGTTCGATCCCGAGCTGGTTCGGGCCATGCGCGCCTTCGAGGGCGAAACGGCCTTCTGGCGGATCCTCGCGACGGCCGAGCCCCGGACCCTGGTCGAGGCGTACGAACCGGGCGAACGGGTGCTCGAAGCGGACGAGGCCCGGGTCGATCAGGTGGCGGAGGCCTTTGCGGTGGTCATCGACGCGAAGTCGCCGTACACCTATCACCATTCGAGTGGCGTCGCCGATATCGCCAGCGAACTCGGCCGCCGAATGGGTCTCGATCCGGTGGAACTCCGGGAACTCCGCCGCGCGGCCCTGCTCCACGATATCGGAAAGCTGGGGGTGCCGAACACGATCCTCGACAAACCCGGCAAACTCACCGAGGCGGAGTGGGCCGCGATGCGGCTCCATCCGGCGTTTACCCATCAGATTCTCACCCGGATCGCCCGCTTCCGGGATCTGGCGGAGGTGGCGGCGTCTCACCACGAGCGTCTGGACGGTGCCGGGTATCATCGAGGCCTGACGGGGCCGCAGTTGTCGGTGCCCGCCCGAATCCTGGCCGCGGCCGATGTCTGCGAGGCCCTCCAGGCCGAACGTCCGTACCGGGGGCCGTTGCCATGGGACGAGGTGATGGCCATCATGGGACGCTTGGCGGGACCGGCGCTTTGCCCGGCGGTGTTCGAGGCGCTCCGGGCCGCGCCGTTGGGTCGGAGCGATCCCGGCGAGAAAGCCTAACGCCGGGCCGCTTCCCGCCACCCGATGTCGCGGCGGAACTGTTTTCCGTCGAAGGTGATCCGTTCGGCGGCCGCGCGGCTGATCGTCTGGGCCGCGGCAAAGGTGGCGCCGACGCCGGTGACCGCCAGCACCCGTCCCCCCGCGGCCCGGAGGATCCCGGCCTCGTCGCGGCGGGTCCCGGCGTGGAAGACGAGGGCGCCGTCCGGGAGGTCGTCGGGGATGGTGATTTCCGCGCCCCGCTCGGGCTGGTCGGGGTAGCCGCGGGCGGCGAGCACCGTGGTGACGGCCGCGCTCGGGTCGATGGTCACCTCGGGCAGGCGGCTGCCCCGCGCGCAGGCGCCCAGCGCATCGACCAGACCCGAGGCGATCCGCGGGAGAATGACCTGCGTTTCCGGGTCGCCGAACCGGCAATTGAACTCGACGACCGATGGGTTGCCGGACCGGTCGACCATCAGGCCGGCATAGAGAACCCCGGAAAACGGGGCACCCCGCCGGGCCATCTCGGCCAGCGTGGGCTCGAGGACCCGGGTGGTGACCATGGCGCGGAGCGCCGCGGTGTCGAGGGCAACCGGGCTGTACGCGCCCATCCCACCGGTATTGGGTCCCCGATCGCCCTCCTGTAACCGTTTGTGATCCTGGGCCGGTGGCAGAATGGCCACTTCGGTGCCGTTGGTCAGGGCCAGGACCGACAACTCCTCGCCCTCGAGGAACGCCTCCACCACCACCTCGTCACCGGCGTCTCCGAAGATCCGGGTGTCCAGCATGGCGCGGGCGGCACTGGCCGCTTCGGCCCGAGTGGCGCAAACCACCGCGCCTTTGCCGGCCGCGAGCCCGCTGGCCTTCACCACCAGCGGCTCCGGATGACTATCGATGTACGCGAGGGCCGGTGCCAGGGTCGCGAACGTCCGGCTCGCCGCGGTGGGCACCCCGGCCGCGACCATGACCTCCTTCGACCAGGCCTTCGAGGCCTCGATCCGGGCGGCCGCGCCGCTCGGGCCGAACGTTGGGATTCCTCGTCCTCTCAGGCGGTCGGCAAGGCCCAGGGCCAGGGGGCCCTCCGGACCGATGATGACCAGATCGACCCGTTCGCGGACGGCCGCGTCGACGAGGTCGGGGATCTGGTCAGCGGGGATCGGAAGGTTGGTGGCGACGAGGGCGGTGCCGGCATTGCCCGGCGCCGCCAGGAGGACGGCGTCGGGCTGTTCACGCTTCAACGCCCAGAGCAGGGCATGCTCTCGACCGCCACTACCGACGACGAGGAGCTTCACGCGCCGGAGCGGGCCTTCGAAAAGGCGTCCTTGGCGGCCTGGGCCGCCCGCTTGGCCGCATCCGTGACGTGACTGACGACTTCCTTGCCGGCGTCGGTGTAGTAGTTGCGGGCGGCGGCGAGGTCGTCCTTCAGCGGTCGCTCCTTCTGCTCCTGGCCCCGGCGGACGTATTCGCCCCGGATGATCCGATCGTAGTCGCCGGAGGTCATCCATCCCTGGATCTCCGCCGCGCGGACCGTGTTCATCGGGTGGGTCAGGCCGAGGGTATTGAGGACCTTGTAGATGATGTCGAGGCCCTCATGGGTGTTGGCGTACTCGTTGGCCTGGACCATGAAGTCGTTGAGATCCATCTGCCCCGACTCGAGCGCGCCCCGGTAGCCGCCCGCCATTTTCATGAAGAGTTGCTGCGCGGCCATGATGTTCTGGCTGCCGATCATCCCGGCCCGGTCGGCGGAGAGTTCCGATTTCCGCGACCACTCCAGCACCGCCAGCTTGATCGGGAGCAGCGCGATCCCCGCCAGCATGGGCAGAGCGGCCAGGCTGACCATGAAGAGGATCGCCGCGATGGTGTGGTAGAGCGCGTGGCCGCTCATCACGTGACCCATCTCGTGAGCGATCAGGGCTCGCAACTCCTCGTCGTCCAGCAAGTCCAGCGCGGCCGAATGCAGGACGATGAAGGGATCGTCGACACCGTAGGCCCCGGCGTTGAAGACCGGCGTTTGCGACACGTACATCTCGGGCGCCTTCGGCCAGTCGAACGTGGTGCAGACCTCGATCAGCAGTTGGTGAGCCCGAGGATACTGTCGGGGGGTGACCCGCACCGAATTGCCCTGGAACAGGAGCCGGATGCCGCGCTCGCCGCCCAGGAGGCCGATGACCTTCCGGACCACCTCGTCGAACCCTGGAACCGAGCGCATGGCCTGGAGGGCGGCCCGGTCGGCGGGATGTTCCCACGACACCGGCGAAATCTGGGGCAGCGCCACTCGCGGGCGGGGGGCTGGAAGGCTCATGGGCGACTCGGGTTTGAGGGTAGGCAACGTACGAGAAAGGTAGCCGATTGGTTCCGGCTACCCGATTGCCCGGTCCAGGTCCTCGATCAGGTCCTCGACCTCTTCTACGCCGACTGACAACCGGACCAGGCTGTCGGTCAGGCCCATCGCCTCCCGCATGGCGACCGGGACCGAGGCATGGGTCTGAGACGCCGGGTGACCGATCAGGCTTTCGACTCCGCCCAGTGACTCCGCCAGCGAGAAGATCCGGGTGGCGCCAAGGATCTTCCGGGCCCGGTCCGCGTCACCCACGTCGAAGGAAATCATCCCGCCAAATCCGCGCATCTGCCGTTTCGCCAACTCGTGCTGGGGATGCGACGGAAGGCCGGGGTAATAGAGCTTCTTCACGGCCCGGTGGGTCGAGAGCCACTCGGCGATCCGCCGCCCGTTCTGATCATGCCGCTCCATCCGGAGGGGCAGGGTCTTGGTCCCTCGAAGCGCCAGCCAGCAGTCCATCGGCCCGGGGACCGCCCCGCTCGCGTTCTGGAGGAACCCGAGCCGTTCGGCCAGATCCTCCCGTTTCGTCACTACGATCCCGCCGACCATGTCGCTGTGCCCGTTCAGGTACTTGGTGGTCGAGTGCATCACCAGGTCGGCGCCCAGCTCGAGGGGGCGCTGGAAGATCGGACTCGCGAACGTGTTGTCGACGGCAAAGAGGAGGCCGTGCGCCTGGCAGATGTCACCGATGGCCTGGAGGTCGGCCAGGAACATCATCGGATTGGTCGGGGTCTCGCAGTAGACGAGCCTGGTGGTGGGGCGGAGCGCGGCTCCGACGTTCTCGGCGTTCCGCATGTCCACGAACGAGAAGGTCAGCCCGAGGGGCTCGTAGACCCGGACCATCAGCCGCATCGTTCCGCCGTAGACGTTGTCGCCACAGACGATGTGGTCCCCGGCCTTGAACAGCTTGAGGATCGCGTCGAGGGTCGCGAGTCCCGATCCGAAGGCGAACCCAAACTCGGCCCCCTCCAGGCTGGCCACGTTCCGTTCCAGCGCCTCCCGGGTCGGATTCTGGGTCCGCCCGTACTCATACCCCTTGTTCAGTCCCAGCGCTTCCTGCCGATAGGTAGAAGTCTGGTAGATCGGGGGCATGATCGCCCCGGCGTTCTGGTCGTCGATCCGACCGGCGTGGATGGCTCGGGTGCCGAGCCGATGGGTCCTGTCTTCGCTGCGCAGTCGGGTCATGGCTTTTGCTTATAGGGGGCGCAGCAATTAACTGTCAGCGCCAACGTCCGGCAAGTTCGCGTTGTGGAAGTCATTAAGGGATAATAGTTTAGGCATCATGGTTCTCGACTCCCTGGGGCGGCCCGCCCGCCCCGCTGACGTGCCTCGGGCTCTGGTCGTCGACGACGATCTGCAAGTCCGGCGGACCCTTTGCCGGGTCCTCCGGGCCCTTGGCGTCAGCCCCGCAGAGGCCGGGAACGGGCGAGACGCCCTGGCCCTGCTGGAAGAATCCGGGGAGATGCCCCTCCTGATCAGCGACATCTACATGCCGGAAATGGACGGCATGACGCTCCTCAAGGAGGTCAGGCGCCGATATCCGGACACCGCCGTCCTGATGCTGACCGGGGTGGCCGAGGTCACCACCGCCGTCGAGTCCCTCCAACATGGAGCCGTCGACTACCTCGCCAAGCCGATCTTGATCGAAGAGTTCCGTGCCCGTGTCGAAAATGCCCTCGAAAAACGTCGCCTAGTACTCGAAAACCGCTATCTCCAGCAGAGTTACCAGGAACGCCTCGAGGCCCAATTGCGCGAGCTCGACCTCAAGAACAAGGAGCAATTCCTCGGCCAGGTGCAGATGGCCGTTCGGATGCTCGAAAAGAAGGACGTCTACACCCGCGGTCACTCGCAGCGGGTCAGCAAGTACGCGGTGAAAACCGCCCTGATGCTCGGGTACACCGGCGAGGTTCTCGACCAGGTCCGGCTCGGCGGCGACCTCCACGACATCGGGAAGATCGGGACCCGCGACGCGGTGCTGAACAAGCCGGGGCCGCTCACCCGCGACGAGTTCGAGGAGATCAAGAAGCACGTCACCGAGGGTGAGGAAATTCTCGAGCCGTTGCGCCGGGACCACCCGGTGGTCCTCGAAATCGTCCGCCACCATCACGAGCGGATGGACGGCTCGGGTTTCCCCGATGGCCTCCGGGGGGAAGCGATCCCGATGGTAGCCCGCCTGGTCTGCGTGGTGGACGCGTTCGACGCCATGACCACCAATCGCGCCTACCGGCCCTCCCGGCAGCCCGACGAGGCCATGGCGGAGCTCCAGCGCTGCGCCGGGCTCCAGTTCGACCCCGACGTCGTCACCGCCTTCCAACGGGCCTTCCCCGACGTCTCCAAACTTCCGCTCGAAACCTAGGGCGCCGGACCGCGCCCCGTCTCTCCAAATCAACACGGAATCAATGACCTCACCGACCCTGATGGTATCCGTCTCCGGGATGCGGGGCATCGTCGGCACCGACCTCACCCCGGAACTGGTGGCCCGCCATGCGGCCGCCCTCGGCGCCTGGGCCCGCGGCAACGGCCAGCCCCTGGTGGTCCTTGGTCGGGACGCCCGGACCAGCGGGGCCATGTTTGCCCATGCCGCCACCGCCGGCTTCATGTCCGTCGGTGTCGACGTTATCGACGTGGGCGTCGTGCCGACCCCGACCGTCCAGCTGGCGGTCGAGCACCATCACGCCGGCGCCGGACTGATCATCACGGCCAGCCACAACCCAATCGCCTGGAACGCCCTCAAGTTCGTTGGACCCGACGGGATCTTCCTGGACGCCGCCGCGGGTGGCCGGGTCCGCGACCTGGCGGAGCAGGGTGTCCCTCGTCAGGACTGGAGCGGGATTGGTACTCGGCGGGAGGACCCGACCGCCGTCCGCCGCCACCTCGATCTGGTGCTCGCCCTGCCCGAGCTCGACCTGGCCCTGATCCGCTCGAAGCGCTTTCGGGTTGCCCTCGACTGCGTCCGTGGCGCCGGAGGGGCGGTGATCCCTGGTCTGTTGCAGGAACTCGGGTGCGAGGTGGTCGGAATCAACCTCGAAACCGACGGCCGGTTCCCAAGGGAGCCGGAGCCGATCCCGGAAAACCTGGGCGACCTGGGCCGCCTGGTCCGCGAAACCAACGCCGACATCGGCATGGCCGTCGATCCCGATGTCGATCGGTTGGCCCTGGTGGACGAGACCGGTCACCCGATCGGCGAGGACTACACCTTGGCCTTTGCCGTGCGGGCCGTCCTTGGCCGCAACCCGGCAGCCCGGAAAGGGACGCCGGTGGTCGTGGCCAACCTGTCCACCTCCCTGGTGGTCGAGGATGCCGCCCGGGAAGGGGGCGCTCGGTTCGTCCGAGCCCCGGTCGGCGAGGCGAACGTGGCCGCCTCGATCAAGGCCGAGGGCGCCCTGATCGGGGGGGAGGGCAACGGCGGGGTCATCCTTCCGAAGCTCCACATCGGCCGGGACGCCCCCCTGGGTGTGGCGTTGATCTTGCAACACCTCGCGTCGGCCGGTCGTCGACCCAGCGAAGTTGTTGCGGCCGCGCCACGGTACCGGATCGTAAAGGCGAAGTCACCCCGGGGGAAGGACTTGGCGGCGCTGTATCAGGCGCTCCAGGCCCGGTTGGCGGGGGCCGACGTGGATACCCGAGACGGCCTGCGGTTGTCGTGGTCGGATCGCTGGGTCCATGTCCGACCGTCGGGCACGGAGCCAATCATCAGGTACATCGCGGAGGCGCCGACCGAGGCGCTCGCGAACGAACTCATCGCCTCTTGTCAGGGTTTGGTCTAGCCTATGTGTGGAATCGTCGGGTACGTGGGGCCGCGGCAGGCAACCAGCATCCTGGTCGATGGACTCCGGAGGATGGAGTACCGCGGCTATGACTCGGCCGGCATTGCCGTCATCAACGGCAACGGCGTCAAGATCCGCAAGGCCGCCGGGAAGCTGTCGGTGTTGGTCGACAAGCTGAAGACCGAAACCCCGGACGGCACCATCGGGGTGGGGCACACCCGGTGGGCCACTCACGGGGCGCCCACCACGCCGAACGCCCATCCGCACCTCGACCAGACCGGCCGGATCGCGGTGATCCACAACGGGATCATCGAGAACGCGGGGACCATCCGGAAGGCCCTCCAGATGCGGGGGCATGTCTTTCAGTCCGAAACCGACACCGAGGTGCTCGCCCACCTGATTGGCGAGTACTACACCGACAATCTCGAAGAAGCGGTTGCCTCGGCGCTTTGGGACGTGGCGGGGGCGTACGGGATCGCGGTCATCTGCTCGGAGGAACCCGGCACCGTGGTGGCGGCGCGGAACGGATCGCCGCTGCTCCTGGGGGTTGGCGAGGGCGAGTATTTCGTCGCGTCCGACGCCTCGGCCATCCTCGAGCACACCCGGTCGGTCGTCTACCTCGACGATGGTGAAATGGCGGTCCTCAAGCGCGACGGCTACCGGGTCCGCAACCTGACCGAGACCCACGTCGAGAAGCCCGTCAACCAGATCGAGTGGGACCTCGCCACGATCGAGCGGGGCGGGTATGACCACTTCATGCTCAAGGAGATCTTTGAGCAGCCCGAGAGCCTCCGCAACACCGTTCGAGGCCACCTCCTCGAGGACGACGGGACCTCCCGGCTTCGGGGTCTCAACCTCTCCGACGATGAACTCAAGCGGTTCGACCGGATCATCATCACCGCCTGCGGGACCTCCTGGCATGCGGCCCTGATCGGCGAGTACATGATCGAAGAGATGGCCCGGGTGCCGGTCGAGGTCGAGTACGCCTCCGAGTTCCGGTATCGGAATCCGGTGCTCGACGATCGCTGCCTCGTCATCGCGATCTCGCAGTCCGGCGAGACGGCTGACACCCTGGCGGCGGTGCGCGAAGCCAAGCGGCGCGGCGCGCGCGCCGTCGGACTCGTCAACGTCGTCGGGTCGACCATCGCCCGAGAGGTGGATGGCGGCCTCTATCTTCGCGCCGGCGCCGAGATCGGCGTCGCCAGTACCAAGGCCTTCAACAGCCAGGTCGCGGCTCTCGCGATGGTGTCCCTCCGGCTGGCGCGGCTCAAGAACATGAGCGTGCTCCAGGGTCGCGACTTCATCCGGGCGCTCAACCGGCTTCCCGACCAGATCCGCAGCATCCTCGACCGGGCGCCGGACATCGAGCGGCTCGCCGCCAAGTACCACAAGGCGAGCAACTGCCTCTACCTCGGCCGGGGGGTCAACTTCCCGGTGGCCCTCGAGGGCGCGCTCAAGCTCAAGGAAATCTCCTACATTCACGCCGAGGGGTACCCGGCGGCGGAGATGAAGCATGGCCCGATCGCGCTGATCGACGAGAACATGCCGGTGGTGTTCGTCGCGCCGCAGGATGGCGTCTACACGAAGATCGTCTCCAACGTCGAAGAAGTGAAAGCGCGGAAGGGGCGGGTCATCGCGCTCGTCACCGAGGGAGACGTCGAGATCGCCAAGCTGGCCGAGGACACCTTCACGCTGCCGCAAACCCACGATCTCCTCACGCCGATCCTGGCCAGCGTGCCACTCCAGTTGTTCAGCTACTACGTGGCCGTGCTTCGCGGCTGCAACGTGGATCAACCCCGTAACCTCGCCAAGAGCGTCACGGTCGAGTAGTACGCTTCGCGCGCCGGATCCGAACGGGGCGGCTTCGGCCGCCCCGTTCGTCGTTGAGGGCGCTGTGTCCCGGGTCACCTAACGATGACACGGGTCCTGCCCGAGTGACTCGGTCCGCGACAGTTCGATTTCCGGGCGTGCAACGCTACCGCGGGCATTCGTCGTCAACCTGCGGAGGGCTCGTGCCGATACTCGAACCCGAGCCGCCATGTCCCGAAGTCCGGAGGTCGTCAATGCGAAGAATCCTGGTGATGGGGTTGCTGGTCGGTTCCCCGCTGGGAGCGCGGGCCCAGGTGCCGGGCGCCGGTGATCAGTCGATCCTGGCGCTCGACGGGCAGGCGCAGCAGGAGGTGGCCGTTTTGTCCCGGTTCTCGGCCGAGCATCGAGTTCGCCTCGACGGGCC
>CADEGB010000126.1:0-966 GCA_902826755.1 uncultured Gemmatimonadota bacterium | reverse complement strand
GGCTCCTCGAAGAGGCCCGCCGCCAGGGCCTCCCTACACGGCCAGTTGCCGCCCGCCTCATCGAGGGGAAGTCGCGCGGGGGGGGCGAGCCCGAGCTGGTCGCGGCCGCCACGGAGACCCTCCGGCGGCTCGAAACCGCCAGCCGGGCCCTGATCCATGCGGGCCGGGACCGGATCGACCCGGCCGAAATCGCCCTCGGGGCCGCCGTCCTCGACCGGGGAGCAACCTCGGCGCAACTCGAATCGGTCATTCGAACCGCGCCCGCCGTGCGGCCCCTCGTCGTGGCCCTCGACGTCGTGGTCCGGCTGGCCGATCGGGGGCTCGCGATCGACAATGCCCTCGCTCAGGTCAGCGGCAAGCTGGTCAGCAGGGCTTCCGACTCCCAGATTCGGTCCCTTCTCTCCAGCCACACCGCCAGCCAAGGCAACTGACCAGCCGGCGCAGCCGATCACGGGTTGAACGGGGGCCTTGGGGGTGTCGACCCAAGGCCCCTGCTGCATCTCGGCTCGTGCGCCGAATCGGGTAAGCGCCGGTAATTGACTCGGCACCACCGGCGTAAGCGGCCGGATAAGTCGCCGGTAAGGGGTGGGGCCTAACCTGGACCCGTCAACAGTGCACGCCCCTTTGGCCTGGAAACGCGGTGAAACATGTTGGACCAGAGACCTGTCTTGCGGCCCACGATCTTCTGCCCCGACCGCCCGGTGTTCCGGGCTGCCCCGACCCGACTGCAGCCGGCCGGTCCGCCGCCGTTGGCGGTGTCCGCCCGTCGCAGCCACTCCTTTGGCGGCTGTCGGTTCGTCGAGCCGACCCGGTCCGAGCCCTCGCGGCTCGGGTCGGCGTGGACAGCCTCGGATCTGGTGGCTTGACACTTGATGTTTTAACACCTATCATGGAGGCCATGGGATCGAACCTGCAGCATGAGATCAAGCAGGGCCGGCCATTCACTGGGCCGGAGCACGAGGCCAC
>CADEGB010000125.1 GCA_902826755.1 uncultured Gemmatimonadota bacterium | reverse complement strand
CTCCTGGTGGATCGGGTCAAGTTCGGCGGTTCCTCAGCCTACGGGGCGGGTGCCGGATCGGATTCCGTCAAGCGAACAGGGCCACCTGTCCGCCGGTGTGCCAGAACAGGACGGTCGCGTCGGTCGAGA
This sequence comes from uncultured Gemmatimonadota bacterium, assembly GCA_902826755.1. Taxonomy (GTDB): domain Bacteria; phylum Gemmatimonadota; class Gemmatimonadetes; order Gemmatimonadales; family GWC2-71-9; genus SHZU01. The sequence continues at coordinate 10,909 of CADEGB010000125.1, read as the reverse complement.
TCCGACCGTCCTGGCAATACGCCAGGAGCCCGGCCAGGGCCTTGGCCGAGTAGGTATGGTCCACGAAGACGCCTTCGGTCCTGGCGGCGGCGGCCAGGGCGCGGGTCGACGCGTCGGTCGGGTGGCCGTAACCGGTTCCGACGAAGGTGTCGTCCACCTCGGGGCGGATCGCGTCGACCAGCGTGGCGCCTTCGAGCCCGAGCAGCGGGCCGAGTCCCCCGACGATGGCGCGGACTTCGGCGATGACGGCGGCTGGCGGATCGTCGGCGCTGATCGAGATCACACGGGTTTCCAACCGATGGAGCGCGACCCCGGCCAGAAGTCCCGCCGAGGTCCCGCCGGACGACCCGGCATGGACGATCACATCGGGATGAACGCCCTGCGCGAGCATCTCGCCGATGGCGGCGACATAGCCGAGCGCGCCGATCGGCGTCGAGGCGCCGAGCGGCACGATGGCAGGATGCCGTCCCGCCTCGCGGAAGCGGTCGGCGGCGCGCTCCATGGCGGGTTTGCGCTCGGACCGATCGGCGACGTACTCGAACGTGGCGCCGAGGTGGCGACAGAGGAGAGCGTTGGCGGTCGGGACCGTCGGCTCGACGCCGTTGACCACCAGATGGCAGGCCATGCCCGCCGAGGCAGCGGCGGCCGCGGTGGCGCGGGCGTGGTTGGACTGAACGCCGCCGCAGGTGATGACGGTGTCCACGCCGCTGGCCACCAAGTCCGGGATGACGTAGCGAAGCTTGCGGACTTTGTTGCCGCCGAACCCGAAGGTGATGGCATCGTCCCGCTTGGCGAACAGCCGCTGGCGGATCCCGAGGGCGGCGGCCAACCGGTCGAACCGGTCGATCGGCGTCGGAAAATGACCAAGGGACGCGCTGGGTCGGGCGGCCAAGGTGGCCAGGGCAGCTCGGGTAAGGTTCGGATCCAGGGACATGGGCTCAAAGATGGACCGCTGGCTGCGGGGTGGAAAGCTCCCGTGCCGGGGGCTTCAGGGCTCGGCAGTGCCGCCAGAGGCGGAGTATCCGCCAGAGGTAAAGAACGCCGTGAACTCCGGTTGACTGGCCAGGAACGCCGCCGGCGCGGCGCCGGCAAAGGCGCGGAAGTCGTGGACCAGGTGGGACTGGTCGAAGTAGCCACACTCCGCCGCGACCTGCGCCAGCGACCGGGGATCCGTCCGCCAAGCCGAAAACACCCGGTGGAATCGGACGATTCGGGCCAGCAGCTTCGGGCTCAGGCCCACCTGCCGGGCAAACAGCCGCTGGAGGGTCCGGGTGGTGGTGCCGAGGTCCCGGGTCAGCCGGTTGAGGGTGATGGCGCCATGCGCATCGCGGATGGCCCGGACCGCCAGGGCGACCTTGGGGTCCGGGATCCGGGCCCGCGGGAGCATCCCGGCCAGATGACCGTCGAGCACCGCCGCCCGGGCTTCGGGACCGTTGGCGGCTCGGAGTCGATCGGGCAGGGGACCGACCAGATCCGGATCGAGTTCGGATGGCCCGATCCAACGATCGGTGATGGCCGCGAGGTCGTCGGTAAAGAGGTAGCCGGCATGGGCCTCGAGTCGGATGGCCACGAGGTCGATCCGTCCGGTGGGCCGGACGACGAATGGTCCGGTGATCTGGCCGACCAGCATGGTGCCGGGTTGGGCGACCGGGGCCACCCCGGTCCCAACGGCCAGGAACGGGTCGGCCAGGTTGATGATCAGTTCGGGCGATCCGTCCGGGAGCGCGGGGTCGCCGGGTTGTCCGTCGTCGGCTTGGCCCGTCAGGAACCAGTAGCACCGAACCAGGTGGCGGAGCGACGGGGCCGGCGGCAGTTCGTGGTAGTTCACGGACTCAATCTGCTCGAATTCTTCATGGCGGCCAGTCGTTCGGGGCTCCGCGCGAGGCCCCGTTAGATTGCCTCGATGACGTACCGCATTCTCGTGACCGACGAAATCGACCGCGAAGGCGTCGATTTGCTCCGGGCGGTTTCCGATTTCCACGTCGATGAGGTTCCCACCCTTCCGGCCGACGAACTGCTCCGCCGGATTCCCGACTACGATGCCATCGTCGGGCGGAGCGCCACCAAGATTTCCGAATCGCTCCTCCAGGCCGCCACTCGCCTCCAGGTGGTGGGACGCGCCGGTGTCGGGGTCGACAACGTGGCGATCGACGCGGCCACCCGGCTTGGCGTTGCGGTCATCAACGCGCCGGCTGGCAACACAATCGCCGTGGCCGAGCTCTGGTTCGGGGTGATGCTGAGTCTGCTTCGCCACCTGACTCAGGCCGATTCCTCGATGCATGCTGGCCGATGGGACCGGTCGGATCTTCTCGGGACCGAGCTCAAAGGTCGGACGCTCGGCATCGTCGGGCTGGGTCGGATCGGGGGCGAGGTGGCCACCCGGGCCCGCGCGTTCGGGATGAAGGTGATCGGCTTCGATCCCTATATCGCCGAGGATCGGTTTACTGCCTTGGGTGTCGTCCGGATGTCGACGCTCGACAGCCTCTGCGACGTCGCCGATATCCTCACCGTGCACACTCCGCTCACGGTGGAGACCCGGAAGCTGATCGGGGCCGCCCAGTTGGCTCGCCTCCGGCCGGGCGCGATCGTCGCCAATCTGGCGCGCGGCGGGATCGTCGACGACGATGCCCTGCGGGGCGCTCTGGCAAGCGGGCATCTTCGGGGCGCCGCGCTCGATGTCTACGCGGCCGAACCGCTCAAGGGCGATCACCCCTGGCGCGGGATGTCCCAGGTGGTGCTGACGCCCCACATCGGCGCCTCGACGGCGGAAGCCCAGCGGAACGTGGCGGTGGACGCCTGCGCGGCGGTTCGCGATGCCCTCCTCCGGGGCGATCTCTCGCGTTCCCTCAACGTCACGATGCCGGTTGGTGACTGGACCCAGATCCAGCCGGTGGTGGACCTCGCCACCCGGGCGGCGGTGGTGGCCCGGACGCTCCTGGCCGATCGGGGTGCCCGGGCCATCGAGTCGGTCACGCTCAAGCGGGGCGCCGATCTCGCCGCCGCGGCCACCACGCTCCTTTCGGCCGCGGCCCTCGGCACCCTGGAAGGGGTGGTCGACGAGTCGCGTCTCAATCTGATCAATGCCCGCGCCATCGCCACCTCGCGGGGGATTACGTTAGGCATCGCCGAAGACGTGGTCCCGGCTCATCCCCGCGGGATCGTGGTTCGGGTCGTGGCCGACGGCCAGGAGATGCGGATCGGCGGGGTGGCGCCGCTCGACGCCCCGGCGCGGCTTTCCCAGGTGGGCCCGTTCCACGTCGACGTCGCGCCAAGAGAAACCCTCCTCGTCCTCACCAACCGCGACGTGCCGGGTGTCATTGGGCACGTCGGGACCGCGCTCGGCAACGCGGGCGTCAACATCGCCGAGTACCACCAGGCGCGGCTCAAGGAAGGGGGCGAGGCGCTGGCGGTGATCTCGGTCGACGGCCCCGGTGATCCCGGCCTCCGAGACACCCTGCTGGCCATTCCGGAGGTCCAGTCGGCGTCGGTGATCCGGTTCCAGGCCGACGAATGATCGAGCTGGTGACGGATCGCGACGTCCGGGAGGGTTACTCGGCTGACGCGTCCGGACTGGTGTTGGTGCCCGACGCGGTGGCGCGGCCCGAATCGGCGGCGGAGGTGGTGGACCTGCTCCGCCAGGCCACCGCCAACCGGACCTGGGTGACCACGGCGGGGGGACAGACCAGCACCACCGCGGCAAGCATTGCCGATCGGGGCATCATCCTGTCGACCCGCCGACTCGACCGGGTGCTCGACCTCGACGCGGCCACCCGGACCGTTCGGGTGGAGTCCGGGGTCCTGATCGGCGATCTCCAGCGCCAGCTCGCGCCTCATGGACTCTTCTTTGCCCCCGATCCGACCAGCGACCAGGAGTGCACCGTCGGCGGCGCCATTGCGTGCAATGCCTCGGGCCCGCGGACTTTTCGCTACGGCGCGGCCCGGGCCCACGTCCGGGGCCTGACCGTGGCGCTGGCTGACGGCGAAGTGATCGAGTTGCGGCGCCCGATCCTCGAGAAGAACACGGTGGGCTATCCCCCGCTCCAGGATCTGGTCGACTGGTTCGTCGGTAGCGAAGGGACCCTCGGTGTGGTGGTGGCCGCCGAGCTGGCGCTGCTTCCGAAGCCGAGGGTGGAACTCGGGCTGGCCGTGCCGTTCGGCACCGAGACGGAGGCGCTCGGGTTCATCGTGGCCGCCCGCGAGTCGACCGAGGTGGCGCCCCGGTGCCTCGAGTTCCTCGACCGGGAGGCGGCGGCCATCGCGCGCGGCGACGGCGGGGACGGGGTCTGGCCGGCCGAGGTCGGTGCGGTGGTGTACGTCGAAGAGGCGCGCGACGACGAACCGCCGCTCGATGGATGGCTCGAACTGGCGGTGGCCCATGGCGCGGACGCGGATCGCGTCAACGTCTTCGAGGGTGACGGCGCCCTCGCGGTGGCTCGCCGCCTCCGGCACGCGGTGCCAGCGCGGATGCACGAGCGGGCCACCCCATTCCGGCCGGCGGGCGGCCGGCGGATCTCGACCGACTGGGCCGTTCCGTACCGGTCACTGGCTCCCACGATCGCCACCGTCCGAGCCCGAGCCGCGGAGGCCGGGTTGCTGCCGCCCGTCATCTTCGGGCACGCCGGGAACGGTCACCCGCACTGCAACTACATCGGGCGAGACGCGGCGGAGGTGAAACGGATCGAAGGGGTGGTCGAGCGGACCCTTCGCGAGGTGGTGGCTGGCGGTGGGACGGTGGCCGCGGAGCACGGGATCGGGAAGATCAAGGCGAAGTGGCTTCCCCTCCAGTTCAGCGCCACGCAGCAGCGGCTCCTCCGGGCCGCCAAGCGGGAGCTCGATCCGCTCGGTCTGCTGGCCCCGGGCAACATCATCGCCGGGTAGGGCCCTGGCCGCCCGGGCCAGGCGGCTCTATGATGATCGGAGTAATGGGTCCTCCAGTGGGACCACTTCTCCGACCGGAGCCGATTTCGTGGGTGTCGCACGTCGTGGGTCCCGCCGCCGGCGTTCCCCGGCACGCGAAGCTGTCGTCGAGATCCCGGTGGCGCCTGAACGGGGTGCCACCGAGGCGCCGCTGTATACCCAGCTCTATCGCCGGCTTCGGGAGGAAGTGCTCTCCGGGAGTCTCAAGCCCGGGGCGCGTTTGCCGTCGGCGCGGACCCTCGCGGCCGATCTCAAGCTCTCCCGCAACACCGTCGAGGCCGCGTTTCGCCAGCTGACGGCCGAGGGGTTCGTGGAGCGACGGATCGGCTCGGGGACGACGGTGGCGGCGACGATCGGGGAGCAGGCGCCATTCCCCGGCGGCCGGCGGGTGGCTCCGCCGCCGTCGCGCCCCGCCCGGGCGGTGGCGCCACCCCGCCTTTCCGACCGGGGTCTCCTGATGACGACCCTGGGCCAGTTGGAAATCGCCACCGACCATCCGCAGGGGCCCTGTTCGACGGATGTGATCGGGTTTCCGGTCCGGACCTGGAATCGGATCCTGGCGCGCCGGGCTCGGCGCTCGGGGTCGGCCCTGTTCCAGGCTGGCGATCAGCGGGGGCTGCCCGCGCTGAGGGCCGCCATCGTGGAGCACGCCCGGCTGACCCGCGGCGTGCGGGCCGATCCCGATCAGGTGGTGGTGGTGTCGAGCACGCAGCAGGCCATCGATCTGACGGCCAGGTTGCTGCTCGATCCGGGTTCCGTGGCAGCCCGGGTATCGGAGCGCTCGGTCGGCGCTGCAGGCGGCGGGGGCGGCGGTGCGGGGGGTTCGGGTCGACGACGAGGGTCTCGACGTGGACCGGTTGGCGGAGGAGCGGGGGGCGCGGCTGGTCTACGTGACGCCGTCGCACCAGTTCCCTCTTGGCGTCACGCTCAGCTTGCCGCGGCGGCTGGCGCTTCTGCAATGGGCGGCGTCGACCGGGGCGTGGGTGATCGAGGATGACTACGACAGCGAGTTCCGGTATTCCGGTCGACCCCTCGCCTCGTTGCAGGGGCTCGATCGGGCCGATCGGGTCATTTACGTCGGGACCTGCAACAAGGTCCTGTTCCCGGGACTCCGGCTGGCGTATCTGATCGTGCCGCCGCCCCTGGTCGACCCCTTCGCGGCGGCCCGACGGGTCAGCGACGGCTTCTCACCGGCCTTGATCCAGGCCGTGTTGGCCGACTTCATGGCGGCGGGTCACTTTGCCGCCTATCTCCGGTTGGCGCGGGCGCATTACGCGGAGTGCCGGGATGTTCTGGTCGAACGGATGGCCCGAACCTGGGGCAACCGAGTTCGCCCGGGTCCCTCGGACACCGGGCTCCATCTGGTCGGCCATCTCGGGGCCGATCGCGACGACGTGGCGATCGCCGGCCGAGCCCTCCCCAACGGCGTCGGGATGGCCGCGTTGTCAGGCTACTACCTCGGCCGGCCGGCGGGTCGCGGCCTGCTGTTGAGTTACGGGGCCGCGACGCCGGCGCAGGTCGTCCGGAGCGTCGACGCGCTGGCGCCCTGGGTCTGATCCGTCCGCCTGCCTAACGATACCGCTCGGCCAGGTGCGCCAGATGGTAGCGGACGTGCCCCGGCAGGATCCAGAGGGCGGCCCGGACCGTGAAGGAGAACCCGCTGGCGATCCCGGCCCGGTCCCACGCCTCCGCGGGCAACGCCGCCGCGAAGGCGATGGTGGCGCGCCGGGTGGCGATCCACTCGTCGACCAGTCCGTCGATCGGCCGCTCGTCGTACCGGCCCGCGGGGTTCCAGAGCGCCTGATCGAATCCGGGCAGCGGGGCCGGGTCGGCGCGGGAAAAGGACACCGCCCGGTATCCGAACACCCGTTCGGTGTCGATCAGGTGGCCGAGCACTTCGCGGATCGTCCATTTGCCGGGGGCGTAGGCGTAGCCGGCCCGGGCGGCGGGAAGGCCGCGGAAGGTCCGGTCGACGTCGTCGATTTGCGCCGTCATCGTCTCGACCAAGGGTCCATCCGGGGTGCGGTCGATGTAGGCGGCATAGTAGGCCTCGTGCTCGGCAGGGACGGGGCGGCGGTCGGGTCGGACGGACATCGGCGGCTCCAGGGAGAGTCAGGACACCGGCGGCGACGCCGCCGGCTCGAATCGATCGGCCAGGTACGCCTCGAGATCGGCGTGCCCGTCCGGGGTAAAGACGTGACGGAGCCAGGCGGCCCGCTCGTGCTCGAGCACGGCCAGCTCCCAGACGCAGATGGCCACGTCGGCCGGCGCCAGCGACTCGAACGGCCCGGGTGGGTCGGCGGGTGCGGCCCAGACGTGGTGGCGGAGCACGTTTTCGTCGATCCACCAGTCGAGCACCGCGAACGTGGTGGTGCGGCCCCGGTGCACGATCAGCGAGCCGACTCCATAGCTGGGCAGACCCCACCATTCGACGCCGGCCCGCCAACAGGGCGTCCGGCCGGCGCGGAGATAGGCGACCGCCAGGGCGATGGCGACGGCCACGGTGTCGGCCGGCGGCGCCTCCTCCGTGGCGGAGATCCCGTAGACCTTGAGCGCGATGCCGGGTTCCCGATGAAGGGTCAGGAAGCCGGTCGGGCGCGGCCGGTACGGCGACAGGGTCGGCGGGGTCAGGAGGCGCTCCCGGTTCGGACGCCGGAGCATAGGCGTCGATCGGCTGCCTGACCAGCGCCATTTCGGGTAACCGACTGGGACCATTGCCGGCGGGCTTGCGCCAACCCCTAGTTGCCTATATATAGAAGTCTAGGCATAGACGACTAGGGGAGACATGGCCAAGCACGACGTTCTCCAAGGCACCCTCGCGCTCCTCGTTCTCAGGGCGCTGGCCCGCGGCCCCCTCCACGGCTACGGCATCACGTCGAACATCCAGCGGGTCTCCAACGAACTGCTCCGGGTCGAGGAAGGCTCGCTGTATCCGGCGCTCCATCGGATGGAGGAGGCCGGTTGGGTCACCTCCTCCTGGGGAGAGACCGATACCGGCCGCCGGGCCCGGTTCTACTCGATCACGCCCGCCGGACGGAAGCAGTTGGAGCAGGAAAAGGCGCAGTGGAGCCGACTCACCTCCGGGGTCCAGCTGGTGTTGGCGTGGAGGGACGCGTGAGCTGGCTTGACCGCCTCCGCCGGGTCTTTGCCGCCGACCACGTCATGGACCGGCGGATCGACGAGGAAATGGCCCACCACCTCGAAATGCGGGCCGCTGAGTTGATGGCGCGGGGGATGAAGCCGGAGGAGGCCGCCCGGGCCGCCCGGCTCGCGTTCGGCAACCGGACGGCCGTGGCGGAGTCGACCCGGGCCGCGCACACGGTCGAGTGGCTGGAGCAGGCCGGGCGGGACCTCCGATTCGCGGCTCGGAGCCTGGCCCGGCAGCCCGGACTGGTGCTGACGGCCCTGGCCTCGCTGGCGCTCGGGATCGGGGTCAACACCGCCATCTTCGCCACGGTCGATGCCGTGGCCCTGCGGCCACTCCCGATTCAGAACCTCGACCGCCTTCATGTCATCGAGGAGACGAAGGCCGGCCAACCCTCCAACGGCAATCCTCTCCGGCTGGCCGACTGGGGCGCTCAGGTCAGCGGCTTCGAGGCGGTCACCGGCTATTATGGCGACGCGCCCCGCTTGACCGGCCTCGGCGATCCGGTCCGATTCGACGTGCTCCGGGTGTTCGGCGACTACTTCCGGGCGGTCGGGGGCCGGCCCGTGGCTGGGCGCCTCTTCACCGAGATAGAGCGCGGCGGCGAGCCGGTGGCGGTGCTCCGGGCCGCCGCCGCCACCCGCCTGTTCGGCGCCGTCGACTCGGCGTTAGGCAGGCTGGTGACCCTGGACGGCGCTGGCTACACCGTGGTCGGCGTGATGCCGGATGCCACCTATCCCACCGATGTCGCGGCCTGGATTCCGGCCGCCCGCGGCCTCCAGCAGGGTTCCCGTGCCGCCAGTTTCCTGCTGACCGTTGGGCTCCTCGAACCCGGCCGCGACCCCGCCGACGTGGAGGGCGAACTCGCCTTGGTCCAGGCCCGGCTGGCCCGGGCCCATCCAGCCACCGACGCGGAGCGACGGGCCACCCTGAAGCCGCTGCAGGCGGCCTTGCTCGGTCCAACCAGGGCCGGGATGTTGGTCGTCCAGGGCATCGCGCTCCTCGTCCTCGCCATCGCCTGTCTCAATCTGGCGAGCCTGTTCCTGGCTCGGGCCGCGGCGCGCCACCGGGAATCGGCGATTCGCGCCGCGCTTGGCGCGGGCCGCGGCAGTCTGGTTCGACTCTACCTGGTCGAAGGCCTCCTGCTCGGTGTCGTTGGCGGCCTGCTCGGGGTCGGGGTCGCGGCGCTGGCGACCCCGGTGTTGCGGGCTGTCGACTTGCCGATCGATCTGCCGCGGCTCGGATCGGCCGCGCTCGACCTTCGGGCCATCGGGTTTGCGGTGGTGCTATCGCTCGCCGCCATTCTGGTGTTCGGGACCGCGCCGGCGCTGGCCGCGGCTCGAGGCTCGCTGGTCCCGGCCCTTGGCCGAATGGCGCCGAGGAACCGCCTCCGGGGCGCCATCGTGGCGGCGCAGGCCGGCCTCGCGGTGGTGCTGCTCCTTGCCGCCGGCGCCCTGGTGGCCGGAGTCCGCCGACTCGACCACGCTCGAGGGTATGCGCCCGAGGGCGTGTTGACCGTCCGGACGTCCTTCTCGTGGGGGACGCCCGGGCGCGCGATCCGCGATTTCTCGGCCCGGGCCCTCGAGAGCTTCGCGGCCATGCCCGGCGTCCGGGCGGTTGGGCTGGCCGACCGGTTGCCGCTCGAAGGTGGGAGCCAGTCGAGTCCGGTGGCCGTGGCCGGCCGGATCCTCCCGCCCGCGCTCGACCAACGGGACGTCCGGATCCGGGCGGTGAGCCCCGGGTACTTTGCCGCGATGGGGATTCCGATGGCCAGCGGCGGAACGTTAGGCGGACGGGCCACGGCGGTCGTCAACGAGGCCTTTGCCCGCGACTGGCTGGGCGACCGGCCCCTGGGACGGCGGGTGACGTTCTTCAAGGATCAGACGGTCGAGGTGGTCGGGGTGGTGGCCGGGGTCCGTCAGTCGGCCCTGGCCGACCAGGTCGAGCCCGAGATCTTCATCGACGCGGGCGAAACCTATTGGCCGCTCCTCGTGTTCCTGCTTCGGACCGGTGACGAGCCGATGGCCCTGGCCGGCGCCGTGCGGGACCGGGTTCGGGAGATCGATCCCGGTCTGGTGATCGATGGAATAGCGCCGATGACGGACGCCCTCGGTGACCTGACCCGCACGCCGCGCCTCGTCTCCACCCTGGTGACTGCCTTTGCCGCGGTGGCCCTGCTGCTGGTGGCGGTTGGCCTGGCCGGGATTCTGACCGGCTACGTCAATCAGCGGACGACCGAGATCGGAGTCCGGTTGGCCATCGGGGCCGGGCCGGGCGCCATCGTCCGGCAGGTGGCGGGTCACGGATACCGATTGGTGAGCGGCGGGTTGGTGGCGGGCGCCGTGGCCTGGGTGCTCTTCGGCCGGTTGCTCGAGAAACTCCCGGTGGAGGTCAGACCCGATGACCCGATCCTCCTGATGGCCGGGATCGGATCGTTTCTGGTTCTGGCCGGATTGGGGTGCCTACTCCCGGCGTGGCGAGCGGCACGGGTCGATCCGCTGATTGCCCTTCGGGCCGACTAGAACGGGTGCCGTTACCGCGGCGGGACGATGGGCAGTTCGATCCAGGACGGCCGGGCGGCGTCGTGGTAGATCGTCTGGTCGGCCGTCGCGATCCGAGCGCTCATGCCGAGGGGGTCGCCGGTGTTCGGGTTGCGGTCGAACTTCGGAAAGGCGCTCGAACTGATCTCCACCCGGATCCGGTGTCCGGGGCGGAACGATTGGCAGGTGGCCCACGCGTCGATCCGATATCGGTAGACCCGCCCGGGCTCGATCGGGGTGGGGCGTTCATTCCCGTCGCGGAAGCGGGCCCTGACCATCCCGTCGTTGAGCCGCTGGGCGTACCCGT
>CADEGB010000124.1 GCA_902826755.1 uncultured Gemmatimonadota bacterium | reverse complement strand
GGAACTGCTCGCGTCAGACGGCCTGACGGTCGGCGAAGCACCCGATGGCAAGACCGCCATCGATCGCCTCGACCAGGGCGGGGTCGATGTGGTGCTCCTGGATCTGATGCTCCCTCGGGTTTCTGGCGTCGACGTCCTCCGCCGCATTGCGGATGCCGGGCTCGACGTGGGGGTGGTGATCATCAGCGGCCATGCTTCGGTCCGCACCGCGGTGCTCACCACCAAGCTGGGGGCCCATGACTTTCTCGAAAAGCCGATCGAGAGCGACCGCGCGATCGCCGTGGTCCGCGAAGTCCTCGCGCTGCGGCAATCCCGCCTCCGCCCGGCCCCCCTCCTCGACGATCCGTCCGGACTGATCGGCTCCAGCATGGCGATGGGTCGCCTCTACAGCCAGATCGCCCGCGCCGCAGAGAGCGATGCCAAGGTGCTGCTCGTGGGCGAGAGCGGGAGCGGTAAGGACCTCACGGCGTACGCGATCCACCGAAACAGCCGCCGCCGAGCCGGGCCCTTCGTGGCGGTGAATTGCGCCGCGGTGCCGGAGTCACTCGTCGAGAGCGAGCTGTTCGGCCATGAGAAGGGCGCCTTCACCGGTGCCGCCGCCCGGCACCGCGGCAAGCTGGAACAAGCCAGCGGCGGGACCCTTCTCCTCGATGAAGTCGGCGACATGAGTCTCCCGATGCAGGCCAAGCTGCTCCGGGCGTTGGAGGAAGGCCGGTTGCAGCGAGTCCACGGCGAAGAATCCGTGGCGCTCGACTTTCGACTGGTCTGTGCCACCAATTGCGATCTGACCGCCGCGGTCAAGGCCAGAGCCTTTCGAGAGGACCTCTTCTATCGGATCAACGTCGTTCGGATCGAGGTGCCTCCCCTCCGGGAGCGGCGCGAGGACATCCCCGAGTTGGCCGACCACCTGCTCAAATCCCTCGGGCAGACCCGACCCGATCCGACCCGGCAGTTTGCCCCGGCCGCGATCGGGGCGCTCATTGCGCACCAGTGGCCGGGCAACGTCCGCGAGCTCCGGAACGTGGTCGAGCGGTTGGTGGTGCTGGGCGACGGAGGCTCGATAGGCGCCCGGGAGGTACGGGAGGCCATCGCCGTGCCATCAGGCGGCGGCGAGGGGCCTGAGGCAACCGGCCTCAAGGCGGCTCGCGACGGCCTCGATCGCGCCATGATCGTCAGGGCTCTGGCCGCCCACGGCGGCAAGATCCAGCCCGCCGCGGACCTCCTCGGTGTCAATCGCAGCCACCTGTGGCGGCTGATGAAGCGCCACGGCATCGAGGTTGCTTAACGGAGGGGGCGGCCCGTTCGCCCGAGGCCCGGCCGGTCTGTCCATTGTTCATGTTCTATGCTAACATTCGACAATTGTCGAATTGGGCTCGAACGTGGAGGTGGACCATGTGGCGCGGACTCCGGACGGCGGTGCTCACCTGGATTCTGGGCGTCCGCGCCCTGCTCGCCCAGGCGGGGGGACAGGACTCGCGGAGCCGAACCGATCTGCTTCGCGAACTCGCCCTGGCGGAACGGGCCGCGGCGGCTCCGGCCGCCACCGATGCCATTCGGGTGGCGCACGCCCGGCTGCTCTATCAGGCCGGCGAGTTCTGGCGGGCCCGCGATCTCCTCCAGGCCCTCGCGGCCGGCGCCAGCGCGCCCGTCGAGGCGGTGGAGCTCGCGGCCAGGCTCGAGTTCCTGACCGGCGACTATCAGGCGGCGGACCACCTCTTCGATCGCGCCATGGCCGCCCACGAGGGAACGCCGTCCAAACGGGTCGGCGCCATGGTCGGAAAATTCCTTTCCCTATACCAGCGCAACCGATTCCAGGACATCGGCGCCCTCCAGTTTCCGGCGGGCGTCCAGATCCCGAACGTGACGCTGGCGCGTCAGTTCGACCAGGCGCCGTACCAGATCGACTGGCCGGCCGGGCCGCGGCGGATCGAGATCCCCTTCAAGGCCACCGATCCGCTGCCGCAGCTCGGGATCGAGGTCAACGGCGTTCCGCTCAACGTCCTCTTCGATACCGGCGGCGACATCCTGATCCTCGACGACGAGGTGGCCCGGTCCCTCGGCGTGGTCCCGGTTGCCACCGCCAAGGGAGAGTTCGGCGGCGGCTTGAGCGGCGCGATCGGGTTCGGCAAGGTGGACCGGATGACCGTGGGCGGGGTCACCATCCGCCAAGTGCCCGTCATGACCATGCCGGCCCGGCGGTTCACGATGAACCCGGCCATCCCGATCAGCGGCATTGTCGGCACCGCGCTGATGCGGCAATTCCTCGGCACGGTCGACTACCGCCGAGGGTCGCTGGTCCTCCGCGAGCGGACGTCGGCTAGCGCCGAGGCCGTGCGCCGGGAACTGGCCGGTCGCCTGGCCGCGGAGGTCCCGTTCGTCCTCGACGCCACCCACCAGATGTATGCCCGGGTCGGGGTCGACGATCGCGACGGACTCACGTTCTTCATCGACTCCGGGTTGGCCATGGACGCCGTGGTGGCACTGCCCCCGCAGACCCTCGAGTACCTCGGCATCCCCAAGCCGAAGATGGAGATCCCCAAGGAGTCGGTCGGCGGCGGGGGAGGGAAGTTCGCGTCCGGGCTCTTCCCGCTCCGGTCCGTGGCGCTTGGCCCGCTCCGGCAGACCGGGGTGCGAGGCGAGGCCGGAGCCTTGGCGGTGTCGACCTATTGGGCCAAGGGGTTCATCGCCGATGGGCTCCTGTCCCACGGGTTCCTGCGCCGGTACGGCTCCTGGACGATCGATTTCGACGCGATGACGTACCTCTTCGAAACGCCCTGAGTCCGACGGGTCGGTGACGGAATGGCGCGACCCGGGGTATCCGGACGAAGCCCTACTCGAGAGCGCATGATGGTCCGCTGTTCCCTGATCGCCGGCGTTCTGGCCGTGGCCGTCGGCGGCTGCACCTCGGATCCCGGCGATCCGTTTCCATCGGCCGCGGCGCAGATGGCCTGCGCCCCGTTTGACGGTCCCGCGGTTCAGGTCGACCTCGGCCTCCGCGCCACCGGGCCGTCGACCCCGCCGTCGTTTGGGCTCGACGAGCAGCGAAGTCTGGGTGTGTGCGGCGTGAGTACCGGGTCGCTCGATCCTCCGAACGCGCTCGGGGCGGCCACTTTCTGCCCGCCCAACGGCGCTTGCGTCGATGCCATCGGTGGCCTCGTGCGGTTCGACGCCGGCGCGGGGGTAAGCGGATTCGTCGATCTCACCTTCCCCCCGAACACTCGGATCCGGGGGTCGTTCCAGGCCGCGGTCCGGGAGATCCACGTCCAATGCGGTTGACCCGGTCGTTGGTTTCGGTCGGGCTTGCCCTGGTTGGCGGGTGCACGGAAGCGGTCCGGCCATCGGCCGGCGCGCTGGCGGAAGGGACCTGGGGTGGCAACAACGCCGGGGTGATCGTCACGGCCGATGTCACCCACGTCCATATCGGCTGTACCCTCGGCGACATCCCGATCCGAGTCGTGGCCGATGCCGACGGCCGGTTCGACGTCGCCGGCGACTACCTGTTGCGGGCGTTCCCGGTGGCGATGGGGCCTCGGCTCCCGGCCCGGTTCGTCGGTCGGGTCCTCGGCCAGACGCTGGTCCTGACCGTCACCGTGAACGATACGACCGCCGGTCGGGTCGAGACGCTCGGCCCGGTGTCGGTCCGACTGGGCGACGTCCCGATGCTCGGCCCCTGTCCGATCTGCACCGCTTCCACCATGGCGGCGCGCCGACGTTAGGTGGGCCGGCGCGCCCAGACCTGCCAGAGCGGAAACGACTGGTGGCGAACCCGCCGGTCGGTCGCCGCGGTCTCGAGGGCCTCGGCCAGGCGGTCGAGGGTCGGCCGCGGCACGCCTCGCGCCACCAGCCACGTCCGCGCGCCCGCCAACGCAAAGGCCGGCATGACCGCGTAGGGGTGGCCACCCCGGAACTCGAGCCGATGGACCCGACTCCCGATCCGGCGCAGCCCACGGCGCCGGAACTGTTCGATCAAGGCCGGGCCGATGGCGCTCCGGCGTCGGAGAAACCGACCGGTGACCCGGGAGGCGAGCCGCTCGTAGTCGGCGGGCGCCGGGTCGATCGTCCAAGGCTCCCGGCCCGGCTCCTCGATCGCGATCCATCCACCGGGCCGCGCCAAGGCAATCATCTCGTCGAGCAGCGGCCCCGCGCCGGCCTCCTGACCCACCAGCCGGGCGTGCACGAAGTCGAACCCCCGCCGCGGGAGGCCGGTGGTCGGCAGCGTGGCGGGCACCAGCGCTACGTTAGGCAGCCGTCGGGTGGCGTCGAGGGCCGTGAGCAAGGCCGCGGGGTGCCGATCGACTCCGACCACCCGGCCCCGGCGCCCGACCCGGCGGGCCAGAAGGTCGAGGATCCCGATCGGGCCGCAGCCGAGATCGGCGCAGGTCCACCCGGGGCCCACGCCGAGCTGGTCGAGGAGTTGGGCCGCGGCGGGGGCCCAGGCGCGGGCCTGGGCGCGGAGGCGGCCGAGTTCGCGGTCGGGAGTGGCGAGCATCCGCCAATCTACTGTCGCGCCCCGCGGCTGGGGGCCGTCCGCTCCGATCGCTGGTCCCGGGTTCCCCCCGCCGGTAGCTTTCCGCGACTCTCTTCCCAGGTCCGAACATGTCCGCGAGTGGCGGCGGAGCCAGCGCCGATCCCGAGGCGCTGCAGCGCCGCCTGACCGACGCGTATCGAGGGGAACTCGAAGTCGTCGAGGTGCTCGGCGTCGGCGGGTTCGCCACCGTGTTTCGGGCCCGCGATCCGGTGCTCGAGCGTGAGGTGGCCATCAAGGTGCTCGACGCCGACGCCGCCCAGCTGGCCGACCGGCAGGACCAGTTCCTGGCGGAAGCTCGGGTGGTGGCGACGGTGGAGCATCCCCACATCGTCCCCCTCTACGGCGCCGAGGTGCGGGACGGGCTGCTCTGCCTGACGATGCGGCTGGTGCCGGGCCGTTCGCTGGCGGAACGGATTACGGAAGGACCGCTCGCTCCGGCCGACGCGATCCGGTTGGCCCGCGAAGTGGCGGATGCGCTGGCGGCCGCCCACGCCCGCGGGGTGGTTCATCGGGACATTAAGCCTGAGAACATCCTGCTGGACGGCAATGGTCACGCGATCGTCACCGACTTCGGGATCTCGCTGGTGACGGGGCGGTCGAGCGAGCGGCGGCCGGGGGTCGCGATCGGGACGCCCCAGTATCTGAGCCCCGAGCAGGCCCTGGGCGAGGACGTCGACGGACGGGCCGATGTGTATTCGCTCGGCGTGGTGCTCTATGAGATGTTGACCGGACGGTTGCCCTTCGAGTCGCCGACGACCGCGGGGCTCCTGGCCAAACAGATTCTCGAAGCACCCCCGCCGCTCGAGTCCCGCCGGCCCGACCTCCCGGCAGCGGTGGTTGCCGCGGTGGGGCATGCCCTGACGAAGAGCGCGGCCGAGCGGCCGACCGCCGCGGCGTTTGCGGCGGAACTGACCAAGGCGGCAACGCCGCAGGCGTTGACCCCGCCAAGCGTGGTCCGTCGCCGCGCGCGCTGGCGGCGCTTCCGCTGGATCGGAGGGACCGTGGTCGTCGTGGCCGCGGCGATTTTTCTGGCGGCGTGGGCCACCTTGCAGGGTCTCACCACGTTTACCGGGGGTGCCATCCCGGCCCTGAGCGCCTCCGGCGCCAACATTCCCGCGGCCCTGCTCGAGGAAGCCCGCGCGGACGGGAGTCTCGAGGGCGCCGAGACGGTCCAGTACGTCTTCGTCCCGTCCGGCCACGGATGGGGCGACGCCCTGCTGGTGACCGACCGTGCCCTGGTCCGACGCATCGGTGGCACCGCGCGGCGGCACGCCGCCTGGGGGGAGGGTGTCGACCTCAACGTCACCTTCTTCCGCAACGGCGATGACCGCGGCTTCGTGGTATCGACCGGCAAGGCGGGACGGCCTGACACCCTGTACCGGAATCTCTCCGGCGCCGAGTTGGGCGCCCTGTCGACGGCCATTGCCGGGGTGACCGGCGCGGACACGGTGAAGTAGGCCGGAATGGGGGGGCCGGAGGATCCCGGCTTGACGGCATCGACTACAGATGTAATATTACACTTGTAGTTGAAACGTCGAAGCGGCTCGTCTCGTCGAGCCGCAGATACCGCGGATCCACCGGAGGACCCATGACTGGCGAGAGTCCGTTTCTCACCGAGCTCCAGCACGCCGTGATGCGGGTTCTGTGGGACCGGGGACGGGCCACCGTCGCCGACGTCACCGAGGCGCTCCGGTCCGACCGGGGGCTCGCGCCAACCACGATCGCCACGGTCCTCAGTCGCCTCGAGAAGCGGGGTGTCGTCGGCCACGACGCCTCGAACCGCCAATACAGTTACTACGCGGTTCTTACCGAGGCCGAAGCGACCCGGTCGATGGTGACCGAGCTGACTGAGCGGCTGTTCGATGGTGACGTCACCGCGCTGGTATCCCACCTGCTCACCGCCAAACAGATCTCCCGCGGCGATCTGGCCCGGGTCAAGGCCTTGATCGCCGAGCGCGAGCGCGGCAAGGAGCGCCCGTCATGAACCCGTCCGATCGCATGCTGGCCTGGCTGCTGACGTACGCGGTGCACGGCACCGCCTTGTTGGCGCTGGCCTGGGTGGCGACCCGGTGGATTCGAAGCCCCGCCACGCGCGAGATCATCTGGAAGATCGGGTTGGTGGGCGGGCTCGTCACGAGCCTGATCCAGACGCTCGGGGTCCGGCCGATCACCGCGCGGTACGAGATCGCCGCGGCCCCGGTTGTCGCCACGCCATCGGCGCCGGTCGCCGAGGAGGGAACCCGGATGGCGTCGGTTACCCCGGACGACGCTGGGGCCCCGTTCGAGGCGGAGGCCCAGGCCACACCGGCGCCACCCCCCGACCTGACCGCGTCGATCCGACGGCTCGATGCGTCAGCCCTCGGCGCCGTGGCCCTCGTCCTGTGGTTCGCCGGCGCGGGGTGGCTGGTGCTCGGCTTTGCCTGGCGGCGGTGGCATCTGTCGCGGCACCTCGGTCCCCGGCGGCCGCTGGTTGACCATCCGATGGTGGCCGAACTCGCCGCCCTCCGGGCTCGGTTCGGCGTCCGACGGGAGATCGTGCTGACGGTATCGGACCGGTTGCCAAGTCCGATCGTGGTTGGCTTGTCCGAGATCTGCGTGCCGACCGTCGCCTTGCGGGAGCTCGACGAACGGGAACGGGTCGGGATGCTGGCCCACGAGCTGGCCCATCTGATCCGGGGCGACACGGTCTGGCTGTCGGCGGCCGCGCTGCTCGAGCGGGTCTTCTTCTTTCAGCCGCTCAACCGGTTGGCCCGCCGGCGGATCCAGGCCGACGCCGAACTCCTCTGCGACGAATGGGCCGCGGGGGCGATGGGCTCGGGGCTGCCGGTCGCAAAATGTCTGGTCAAGGTGGCCGAGTGGATCGACGCGGCGCCGCGCCCGATTCCGCTGGCCGGGATGGCGGAGGAACGTTCCGAGCTGGTCGACCGGGTACAACGTCTGGTGGAGGAGGGACCGATGTCGGCAAAGCCGAGGTGGCGGACGGTGCTCGTGGGGGTGGTGGTCCTGGTGGCGGGGACCGCGCTGATCGCGCCTAACGTCAGTCTGGTCGGGCAGGGTCCCGGGCCGCTTGGGGGGCGTCCGGAGCTCTCGGAACGGTCCGACACCACCGGCGCCGTGGTGGCGGCGTTGGCGGCCGCCCTCAAGGACCCGATTGCCGGCGTCCGCCGCGCGGCGGCCAACTCGCTCGGCAACCTCGAGGATCGGCGGGCCGTGCCGGCCCTGGTGGCGGCCATCAACGACGACGACCCGGAGGTCCGGGAAGCCGTGACCGAGGCGTTAGGTGAGTTCGAGGACCTCCGCGCGGTCGGTGCCCTCCAAAGCCGGCTCGACGATCCGGTGCCCTCGGTCCGGAAGAGCGCACTGCAGGGACTCAGTCGGTTCGACCGGGAGCATGCCCAGGCATCCTGGTTCCGCCCCTGGCTTTCCGACCGCGACGCCGACGCCCGGGCCACCGCGGCTCGGGCCCTGGGAGAACTCGAGGACAAAGCGTCGGTCGGCGCCCTCGTTGGCCTGCTGGCCGATCCCTCCAGCGACGTCCGCCAGGCGGCCGTATCGGCGCTCGGGGAATTTCACGACCCCGCGTCGGTCGAGGCGCTGGTCCGGGCCGTCGGGGACGCCGATGCCTCCGTCCGGGAACAGGCCTTGAATGCCCTCCACGAGTTCGAACTCACCACCGCGCCGGCCCAGGTCCTGACCGCCCTCGACGACTCGGAGCCGGAGATCCGGGCGTCGGCGGCGCGCCTCGTCGGTCAGATGGGCGATCGCCGCGGCGTCGGGCCGCTGCGGGGCCTGCTGGTCGACGCGGACAAGGACGTCCGAGGCGCGGCGGTCGAGGCGCTTTCGGAGATCCGTGATCCCGCCGCCATCGAGGCGCTGGTCGGGGCGCTCAAATCGAGCGACCCGGTCGTTCGCAAGGCGGCGGCCGAGGCCCTCGGCCAGAAACAGGAGTAGCATGAAGCGCGTCCTCGTCCTGATCGGGTTGGCCATTGGGGTTGCCGGCGGCGCCGGCGCCATGGTGATGAACGGCGGGGCCAGCGGGCCCGCCGGGTCGCGAGCGGCCCCGGAGCCGGGGCCGGACTCCATCCAGGTGGCGGCTTTTCTCGACCTGCTCGCCGCGGCCGACCCTGGGCTCTGCCAGGATGTGGCCGACGCGTTCGGCAACTTCTGGTGGAGCCGCCGCGAACTCGGCATCGGCGATTTGTCCGATCGACCCGCGGCCGGGACGGCCCGGCGCGACTCACTCCGGCGGGCCGTGACGGACCGGAGCGCCCTGGCCTTGCTCGGGGCGCGACTCGACGCGCCGAACCCCTGCGTCCGAAGGGTGACGGCCAAGATGCTCGGCCACAGCTGGCCAGCCAGCCGGGCGGTTGTGCTGGCGGCCGTCGAGTCCCGGACCGGGCGGGTCAAGGAAGCGGCGCTGCTGTCGCTCGGCATCGTCGAGGATTCCACCACCAGGGACCGGATCGAGCGGACCTTGAGTGACGGAGATCCGGCGGTGGTCGCGATGGCCGCGTGGGCGCTGGGCGAGATCGAGGACGCCAGGTCCCTCCCGGCGCTCCGGCCACTGCTGACGGCGAGTCAGCGCAAGGTGAGGGCCTCCGCGATTTGGGCCATCGGTCAGATCGAGGATCCGAAGACCACCAGTTGGCTGGTGCCGTTGCTCGCCGACGCCGATCCCGCCATTCGTCTGGTGGTGGTCGAGGCGCTCGGCGAGATCGAGGATTTGCGCGCGGCGCCCGATCTTGCCCGGATCCTCCGCGATCCGGACGTCGGCCTCCGTCGGGCGGCCGCGGAGGCGCTGGGCGGCCTCGATGAACTCCAAACCGCGCCGCCGCAACTGATCGCGGCGCTCGGCGACGCGGATCTCGAGGTCCGCCGCGCGGCCGCCGAAGCGCTGGCCTCGATCGGCGACCCGGCGGCCCTCGGTGCCCTGGCCGAACGGATTGCCGATCCCGATCTCGAAACCCGTCGGGCCGTGGTCCAGGCGATCGCGGAACTCGACCACCCGGACGTCTCCCGATATCTGGTGCGGGCGCTCAAGGACGCTGACCCCGAGATCCGACAGGCGGCCGCCGAGGCGCTGGGCGAGAAGAAGCGGCACGACCGATAGCCGGCGCGAATGACCGCCGAACGAAGGGGCTTCCCGCCGACAGGCAGGGAGCCCCTTTTGGTCATCCCACCCGGGGGTGTGAAACCGGGCTGGCGGGCGACGCGTATACCTGAAATATTCAGGGGAACGCACGGGGGGCATCATGAGCCGAACGGGACTGGATCTACTGCAGGGCACCCTCGACATCATGGTGCTCAAATCGCTGTCATGGGGGCCGCGCCACGGGTACGCGGTGGCCTCATGGATCCGAGAAACCAGCCGCGACGGGCTCAACATCGAGGAAGGCGCCCTCTACACCGCGCTCCATCGGATGGAGCAGCGGGGCTGGCTCGAGGCCAACTGGGGACTCACCGAAAACAACCGCCGGGCCAAGTTCTACCAACTGACGGACCCCGGCCGGACGGAGCTCCGGGAGGCTCGCAGTCGGTGGTCGAAGTACGCTCAGGCGGTCTTCCAGATTCTCGAAGCGAGGAGCTGACATGGCCACCTCGGGATTGCGTCGGTTCTTCGAACTGGTGGTGCGGCCGTTCCGCGGGGCCGCGGCGGTGGACGCCGAACTCCGGGCTCACTTCGAGATGACGGTGGACGGGCTGGTACGCAGCGGGATGTCGGAGACCGAGGCGCGGGCCGAGGCCGAGCGCCGGTTTGGCGACGTGGGTCGGTATCGGGAGACGTTGCTCCGGATCGACCACGCCTCCGGCCGGCGGCGGGATCGACGCGACTGGGTGGGCGACTGGATCCGGGACCTCCGCCAGTTGCTCCGGGGCCTTCGTCAGGCGCCGGCGTTCACCCTCGGGGTCGGCGTCACGCTGACCCTCGGTATCGGGATGAACGCCACGATGATCGGCCTGGTCGATCGGCTGCTGTTCAAGCCGCCCGCTCACGTCAGCGAGCCCGATCGGGTGGCACGGTACACCCTGACCCAGACCTATCAGCCGTTCGGGACGTTCACCAACACGAACGTCACCTGGAAAGAAGTGGAGTTGATGGCCCGCCAGGCCACCCGGGTCGAGGCCGTCGCGGGATTCGCGTCGGGCAAGGCCAGTCTGGGTCGGGGCGAGCGGGCCCGGTCGGTCCCGTTCATGACGGTGACGCCCAACTACTTCGGGTTGCTCGGCACGGCACCCGCACTGGGCCGGTTCTTCGGGCCCGCCGACGATCCGATCGACGGTGGCGGCCAGGCCGCGGTCATCAGCCATCGGATGTGGACGCGCGACTTCGGACAACGCCCCGACGTGATCGGGCAGGAGCTGACCCTGGGCGATCGAGTGGTGACGATCGTCGGCGTGACGAAGCAATACTTCAACGGGATCGACCTCGACGCGACCGACATCTGGCTGCCGTTCCACACGGGCGCGCGGCTCCTGGTCGGCGCCGGGGGCGAATGGCGGGACACCTGGAACTGGCAATGGGTCGAGATCGTGGCCCGGCTGGCCGACGGTCGGACCCGCGAGGACGCCAGTGCCGAGGCCACGGCCCT
>CADEGB010000123.1:2208-11186 GCA_902826755.1 uncultured Gemmatimonadota bacterium | reverse complement strand
TCCCCGCCAGGCGCCCGACCCACATCCGCAGGGCATTGTTACACATCAAGAACAGGGCCCCACGCTGCACCAGATTCTCCATCGAGGCGTCGGCGAGCATCCCGTTGAAGAACACCGGATCCGTCTTCTTGGGACGGAAGAACCAGTTCCGCGCCAACGGTGCCTTGGTTTCCGGATCGGTCAGGTTGAGGGCGGTGCCGACCTTGTACTTGGCCCAGATCACGTCGTTCCAGGCCAACGGCGTGGTGCCACCGTAGTTGGTGCCCACCACATTGATGTCGCCCGGCGCCGCCCGATACGCCGACTTCAGCGTCTCGACGTAGTTGTGCATGTGGATCAGACCGAGCCCATCACCATGCGCGTTGAAATCGAAGAGCTGGCGGTGCTTCCCCTTGAGACCCTGCACCCACCTGTCCGCGGCGTCGACGCCCTGTCCCTGTCCGACCACGGCGTCCGGGCCGGCCAATCCGACCGCGAGTGTCCCAATTCCGGCCAAAAAGCTTCGTCGGGGAGTTCGTTTGGTCCACATGGTCCTACCTCCTGGGGGATCAGGGTTGCCCTGCGGTTACTTCTGCTGCGCAGCGTTGGTCCGATAGGCGACATCCGGGGGCGGATCCCCCTTGGGCCAGTCGAGCGCCTTGTCGGCGAAGTCGGGCCGCGGCTGGGAGGCGACGAAGCCCGCCACGTCGAACGCCTCCGCATCCGTCAGGCTTCCGGGTCGATCGTACGGCATGTTATGACGGAGGAACGAAGCGATGGTGTAGAGCCGAGCCATCCCGGCCCCGATGTTGTAAGACTCCGGACCCCAGACCGGGGGATAATAGCGGGGTGACCCCGCCGGGTCCGGATTGGTCATCCCTTGGCCGGTGCCCCCGTGGCACCTGGCGCACTGGGCAGCGTAGATGGCCCGCCCCCGAGCCGTATCCGGCACCAGCGGCGTCATCTTGGCAAACCCCTGCCCCGGGACCTCGCCCGGCGGTGCCACGCCCCGGGAGAGGAACGCCATGTAGGCAATGATGTCCGTCATCTCCCGGCTGTCCCGCGCCAGGGGTTTTCCATCGAGGCTGCGACGGAAGCAGTCGTTGATGCGATCCTCGATCAGATTGACCTTGGCGTTGCGGGACCGGTACTGCGGAAACCGGCTGTAGACGCCGATCCACGGCGCCGCATTGGCCTGGGTCCCGTCCTTGAGGTGGCAACTGGTACACCGGAGGGCGTTCCCGACATGATCCGGCAGGCTGTCCCTGGTGGCGGCGAGAATCGCCCGACCGCGGCGGATCGAGGCCCCGACCGGATCGGCGGGGATCTCGCTGTCCGCCGGAACCCTAAAGGCGGACGGCGGGGTTGGCGGGGGTGGCGGCGCGACGGGGGGCGCGCCGGTTCCGCACCCGATCGCGGTTGCCACGACGATCATCAGAGCCGAACGCATGCCGGAACTTATGGAACGGCTCCGGGTCAGGCAACGCTGGAGCGAATTATCATTAGACATGTTCCGCTTCGTTGCCTTTGCCCTCGTGGCGGCAGGTCTCACGGCCTCAGCCGCATCCGCCCAGACGTCCGTTGAAGCCCAGGCCTTCCTCGGGTCGGCGTTGAGCGCGCCACTGCCGATCTCGATCCGTCAGGACGGCCAGCCCGACCTCGATTTCACCGCCCGGTGGGCCACCAAACCCGGCCGCCCCACTCGGTATTACGCCTGGCGGGTCGGGATCTGGAGGGGCAATCGCGGTTGGCGCCTCGACCACACCCATCACAAGCTCTATTTGAAGAACTTCCCGCCCGAAGTGCAGGAATTCCGAATCACCAACGGCTTCAACATCTTCACCGTGAGCCGCGCGTTCCGCCGAAATCACCTCACCTACAGCCTCGGTGCGGGCCCCGTCCTCACGTTCCCGATCAATACGGTCCGCGGCAAACCGCTCGATCATGATCGAGGCTGGGGCGGGTACGTCCTCGGCGGCGGATCGGTGATCGCGATGGTGACCAGGGAGTTCGGCATCGTGGGCGGACTCGTCGCGAATCTCGACGCCCGCGGCTCCGCCTCATACGTGCGGATCCCGGTGGTCGACGGACACGCGTCGGTGCCCAACGCCGCCGTCCACCTCCACGCCGGCCTGGGCTACCGCTTCGGCAAGCGATGAGAACCCTGCTGCTTGCCGCGCGCGCCCTCCGCCTGCGGTGCCCGAATTGCGGAGCTGGCGGCCTCTTCCGCGGATGGGTGCGGATGCGCCAGCAGTGCCCAGGTTGCGGCCTCCATCTGGAGCGAAACGAGTCGGGGTACGTGGTGGGGGCCTACATGTTCAACATTGCCGCCAGCGAACTGGTCGGCGTGGCCATTCTCCTGGCCGTCGCCGCGGCTACCTGGCCCAACCCGCCCTGGACCCTGCTGACCTGGGGCGGCGCCGCACTGATGCTCGCCGCCCCGGTGGTGTTCTATCCCTTTGCCAAGACGCTCTTTCTGGCCTTCGACCTGGCCTTCCGACCGCCCGGCCAGGAGTGATCGGACCCGAGAACGAAACCCCCGGCCCAATCCCCTCGTATCCAAATTGAAACGTCGTACCAGCTGACCAACCGGGGAGGGGACCACGATGGATGCCTATTGGGCGAAAATCGGAATTGGCGCGGCCGCGATCTTTGGGGTCGGGATGGTCGGCGTCACCGCCGCCAAGAAGGGCGTGGCGGAGCTCAAGACGGTGGCCTCGGCCCCGGTTCAGGAGGCTCTCCAGCGGATGCCGGGCGCCCTCCTCAACTTCCGGCTCGATGGCCGTCGGGTCGGGCAGGTCCGGACGATCGAGGTCTCGAACGAGGGCGAATGGACGCCTGAAGCGGTGACCATGACGGTGGCGCTGGAGTCTGGTCGCGCCCCGGCTGACTTGGCCGAATGCTCACTCGCCACCGAAGAATTGGCCCACCGGAAGGACGCGTCGTTCCGCTGCGTATCCTCCGAAGAGATCGAAAACGAAGGGTTGGTCCAGATCGGGGCCGTCACCTTCGAGCCGGATGCCGTCACCCGCCCCCTCTACGTCGAACAGCGCCAAGTCCGGCAGCTCGAACGGTCCGACCTCCGCGGCCTCAAGGCTTCGATCAATTCGGCCGACGGCAAGACGGTTCACGGCGTCGCCGACTTCGACGTTCAGACCAGTCAGGGTCGCCGGGAACGGGGCACCGTCAAGCTCGACGCGAGCGACGGCCGCGCCGTCATCGAGATCGTGGGTGAGGACGGCCGGGAATTGTTCCGGCTTCGAGCCGACGAGGCGGGCGTGTCGATCAACGCCAAGGACAAGCGGGGCGCCAACCTGCTCCGCCTCCTGGCTGGAGACGCGGGGGTCCACCTCGACGTCAAAACGGACAACAAGTAACGGAGCTACCGAGCCAGCTCGAGCTGGCGGGTGAACTTCACCAGGAACGCGCGGTCGGCGAGGCCTCCCCCCTCCCCGGTCGCGCGTCCTTCGTTGTAGACCACGAACAGGCCGGTTCCCGCCGGTCCCAGCCACCCGAACCGAACGTTGGCCGAGAAGTTCTCGGTCTGGTCGTTGTACTGGGTCAGGGTCTGCACGAACATCTTCGGGGTGAACGCGTACGCCATCCGGACCCCGATCAGGGTTCGATTGAAACTCCCCTCGGCCAGATCGATGTTGTCGTGGTTGAGGCGGAGGCTGGCGTTGAAGCGGTCGTTCGGCCGAGCCGTGACGGCCAGGGTCCCCCCATGGTGCCGGCCAGTGTAGAACCCGCCGATCGTGATGGAGCCCGACACCGAGTACGGCGCGCTCAGGTTGGTGTTGTAGGCAGTCGACCACTCGAAATGATCGTAGACGCCGGGCGGAATCTTGATGCCCTTGGCGATCTCGAAGGTGTCCCGGATGGCCTCGCGGGTCAGGTTCGAGCCCGGCAGCTCGAAGAACGACCCGTTGGCAAAGAGGAAATGAGAGTCGATGTGGATCAGCCGACTCTGTGGGCGGCCGTCGAGATCGTCGTACTGCCGGAATGTGATGTGCGGGCGGGTTTCGCGAAACCAGCGAATCTGAGGCGTTCGGAGGTGCCGGAGTATCCGGAAACTGTAGAAGGTGAACGTCGGCCGCTCCAGAAACCCGACGTCGGGCGAAAAGCCGTCGCCAACCTGCCGCACCGCCGAGCCTAGTTCCCACTGCCGGGTGGTATACGTCCCGCTCAGGTTGAAGGCCCGGCCCGAGCGTCCCGGGCTGGTCGACCGGGCCAGGTAGCCATCGAGTGAAACCGCCTCGCCGATCCCGATCTTGCCGTCGACCCCGACGGTCACGTTATGATCGCCGGTGCTGTCGGTGTCGAGGCGGGACACGGCGATGGCCCCGATTCGGGATCGATGGGGTAACTCGTAGAGCACCCGCCCGACCGCGAAGTTGTTGGGAGCCACCCCGGCGGCCCCGACCCCGTCCGCTCCCTCGGTCTGAACGTCAAGCAGGCCGACGGACAGGGCGCCGACCTTGCCCGACACCCGCCCACCGCCGAGGATCGGGACCTGGCGGTTGCCCGCGATCCCGATCCGCCGGCTGAAGAACAGGTCGACCGATTGGGGCGTCCCGAACGCGAAGATCCCGGCGTTCTCCAGGAAGAACGGCCGCTTTTCCGGGAAGAACAGGTTGAAGCGCGTCAGGTTGATCTGTTGTTCGTCCGCCTCGACCTGAGCGAAGTCGGTGTGGTACGTCAGGTCCATCGTGAGGCTCTGGGTCAGCCCGATCTTGGCGTCGGCGCCAACGGCCAGATCGAGATCGGTCCCGGTGCCGAGCCGGTCGTCCCGGTGGACCGAACCGAGGGCAAAGGGGGTGAGCAACGCCACCCGTCGGCTTGGCGGCTCGAGCCCTTCCAACGACCCCGCCATCGAAATCCGGTAGAGGGTGTGCTGGCGCGGCACCGGCGACCAGAAGTCCTCTTCGTTCTTGCGCCGGATGTAGCGGGCGACGTTGAGGCCCCAGACCTGCGACCGCCCGCCGCCATACCGCAGGGTCTCGAACGGAATCCGGAACTCGGCCACCCAGCCCTGGTCGTCGACGCTGGTTCGAACCTGCCAGGTCCCGTCCCAGTTGACGTTCTCGTTGGCTCCGGTGACGCTCGGCTGCGTGCCGACCGGCCCACCGAAGCCACCCTCGCCTTCCTTGTTGATCTGCCCGTCGTGCTCCACGCCGGCCGGCGTGGTGCCGAACAGGAAGGCGTTCTGGCGGTCGCGGAAGGTATCGAACAGCAGGATGAGCGCGTCCTGCTCCTTGAGGTCGAGGTCCCGGCGGGTTTCTCCCCGGATGATCCCGGCCGGTTCCCGGTCGAACAGCCGGGCGCCGACGTAGAGGGCATGATCGTCGAAGAGGAGCCGCACCTCGGTGCGCTCGGTGGCGTCCCGGCCGTCGAACGGCTCGTGTTGGATGAACCGATCGAGCGGCGTGGCCGCGGCCCAGGCGGAGTCGTCGAGCCGGCCATCGATGATCGGCGCGGACCGGGTTCGAGTGGCCCGGGCCACGGGGCGCGGCGCGGCCGCGTCGACCTGAGCGACCAGGGGCCGGGCGGCTGTCATCAGGGCCAGCAGCGGAATGGATCTGACCATGGGGTCCGAAGATACCGCCGAACGGGATGGGGTGTAGCCTCGGCCCCGGTCCCCCGGCGCTGGCGTCCGTCCACCCTTTCCTGCCCGAGGATCTAGGCCACCGATCGCTCTTTGGGCCGATGGCGAAGGCGCCCGCGGCATTCGATGTTGGTTCATCAGAGCGAGACCCCTCGACACGGCAGGAGTCCAGATGACTGACCATCAAGGCAGCAAGGCAACGCTGCCCGCCCGACGACCCGGCCCGAGAGTCCGGCGCCCACTCGACCTGGACGCCACGACGAGCCGCATGATCCGCCAGCTGTCCTGGCTCTATGCCGTGGAGCGGAGACTGGTCGCGGGCCTGGCGGACGTGTTTCGGGAAGCCACCGCGATCAGCGACCGCCTGACGATCTCCGACCTTCGCAAGGAAACCCGTCTTCAACTCGGCAGGCTCGAACACATGCTCCAAGTCGCGCAGGACGGACGCCACCCCGAGACGTCGTCACCCGAGAGCGACTTTGCCGGCGACGCCGAGCCGACACACCCGATCCAGCCCAGCGTGGTCGCCGCCCTCCGGTCGGCCGAAGCGGCCGCGAACGGATACGCGACGACCTTTGCCCTGGCCACGCGGGCCGGCCACGCCGCCATCGCGGAACGGCTCGCCGAATCACTCCGCGAAAAGCGGGCGGCCGCGGCCACGTTGTCCGCGCTTGCCGAACACCGCCCGTAGCAGGGGCGGTGTCGGACCGTGACTCGAATGAGTCCGGACCGGACCGCCCAATCCCTGGGAGCAGGTCATGGCCCCCGGTCATGTTGGACGCATTGAAAGGCAGTCAGATGTCGTACTTCCGATCCATTTTCGTTCTTGGCGTTACCACCCTCGCGTTGGGATGCGCTGGCGCCCAAACCGAGGATCCCGTCGTCACCAGATCCGCCGACGGCAAATCACCGTCGCCGTCCGGCGTCGCGGCCGCCAAGCGAGGCGCCTCCTTCGTACGGTTCGTGAACGCGCTCCCCGGCAGCGCCCCGCTGGGGGTTACCTCGGACGGGAAGGACCTCTTTGGAGCGGTCGACTTCAGAAGCGTGACCGCATACCAGGAAATGCGAGACAACATGACCACCTTCTCGCTGCGGGCGGCCAACGGCAGCGATGAGATGGCCACGAACAACGAGTC
This sequence comes from uncultured Gemmatimonadota bacterium, assembly GCA_902826755.1. Taxonomy (GTDB): domain Bacteria; phylum Gemmatimonadota; class Gemmatimonadetes; order Gemmatimonadales; family GWC2-71-9; genus SHZU01. The sequence continues at coordinate 4,466 of CADEGB010000123.1, read as the reverse complement.
GATGACCGACGGCTTCCGCTACACCATCGTCGCACTCCCCAATGAGCAGGGCGGTGCCTCCATCCGGGTGTTCCGGGACGAATTGGTCACCGACACCGCCAAGGCACGCGTTCGCGTGATCCACGCGGCGCCGGGGCTCGAGGACGTCGACCTCGCGGTGCGCGGCCAACGCGAGGCGCTGTTCGACAACATCGCGTACTCGCGCGAAGCGGGCTTCCGGGACGTCGACCCAATGTCCGCCTCGTTCGAGATTCGGACCGACAACGGCGGCCCCAACCTCCTTCGCTTGCCCAGGCTCACGCTCAAGGCCGGTCGGTCGTATACGATTATCCTGACGGGCTCGACGCCCGCGAAGCTCTCCACCATCGTCTTCGACGACACGATCACGCCGGTCACGACGGTCGCTTCCCAGCGGGGAAGTCAGTGAACCGGTTCCTCCGTTCGGCGTGCCTGGTCGCGACGACGAGCCTGACGTCGCTGCTGATCGCCCCCGCACCGGCCGGAGCGCAGGGCACGATGAGCCTTGCGGCCTGGGGCGGGATCTATGTACCCACCCGGAATACCTACTCGCAGGTGGGTACCGACATCAAACGCCGGAACAGTTTCATCGGCGGGGCCCGCTTTACCTACTGGGGCAGGAGCCCGTTCGGACTCGAATTGACCGCCGGAGTTTCGCCCGCCAGGACGACCCTGGCGGGCGCCACGATCAACGGTGACCGCGACACCGACGTCTTCGTCGGCAGCGTGAAGTTGGCGGTCGGGCTCGGCGCCGCCACGTCCCCAGTCGGTCTCTACCTCGGCATCGGGCCCGCCATCATCCGACGAGGCAAGGACGTGCTCGACCAAAGCACCAGCGTGACCGACCTCGGCGCCGCGCTTGGCATCGGCCTGCGGCTGCCGATCGCACCCCACCTTGGCTTTCGCATCGACGCGGAAGACTACCTCTACGGCGGCGACTTCGATGGCCGCCGAAAGTTCCAAAACGACCTCGTCGTGAGCGCCGGCCTGTCCCTGAGCTTCTGACCTGACCCACTCGCTCCACGCTCCCGCACCGCGTTGTCCTGCGGCGCGGGAGCGGCGGCCCCCACTGACCGACGCCAGTCGACCCCATACCCGAGGGAACACCCGATGTTGAAGATGATGATGACGACGATCCCCGCGGCCGCGACCATGCTGCTGCTTGGGACGGCCTTGGTCGTACTCAGCGCCATGCCGATCGTGCGGAGGGTCCGCGCCCGCGCCTGACCTGGTACCGACGCCTAACTCGGACGGTCTCACACCAAGCGCGGCACGGAGAGTCTCCGTGCCGCGCTCGATTCGTGCGGGTCCAGCGGGATCTGTCGCTTCCCGACGACCTATTGCATGGCCAGCGTCGCGGATCCGCCGATGATCGCGAAGTCGGCGCGGCGGTTCCTGGCCCAGGCCGGCTCACCGCTCCCGCTGTCGATCGGGGAACCCTCACCGGATGAGAGTTGGTCGAGCCGGGAGGCGTCGACCCCCTTCCCGATCAGGTAGCGGGCCACCGCGGCGGCCCGGCGTTGGCCAAGGGCCAGATTGTACCGCTCCGAGCCCCGCTCGTCGCAGGCGCCGGTGACCTGCAGCCGCACCGACCGGTTCGCATCGAGGATGGCGACTTTGCGATCCAGCAACAGCATCGCATCGGGCGTGACCGTCGCTGACGCGGGATCGAACAGCACCACGGAGCCAAGCTCCGTTCGCAATGCGTTGCTCTTCCGAGCCAGCTCCGCCTCGGCCTCGCGAGCTGCCGCTTCGACGGCCAGGCGAGCCCGGTCCACGGAGTCGGCCCGGGCCTGGGTGGCCGCCGCGAGGAGCCGCACTCGCTCGGTGGAGTCGGCGCTGAACCGCTGCACCGCGGCCAGTGAGTCCTGGACCCGCTGCCGGGTCGCGAGTTCGGCTTGGGATGGTTGCGGAGTCGGCGCCTCGGCTGGGCTGCCGCCGTGACATGCGGCCGCCAACCCGGCGCTCGCGAGGGTGAGTCGAATAGACAGGGTACGCATGACGGTGTCCTCGGGTAACGAGCCCCGGAAGTGAGGCCTCCGAAGTCTACCCGTCGTGGGGGCGGAGCCAATCGCTCGTTCGGCGGGCCCCCGGTGTAGACCCAACGGACGACTCGGTGATTTCGGGTCGAACGCGGTCGCGGAGGTGCCTCCATGAACTCGGACGGGCATGCGGCGACGGGGCGACGCGATTCCCTCGTAGTCCGAGAGGACCACACCCTTCGATCGATTGTGCCGAGA
>CADEGB010000123.1:0-2198 GCA_902826755.1 uncultured Gemmatimonadota bacterium | reverse complement strand
TTCCTCTCCAGGCCGGTTGACTGAAGCGAAGGCTTCGGGTTGGTCCGGCTGCAAGCCGATCACTTGCTCCCCTCACGACGAGGAAATCGCCATGCTATCGACCGTTGCCATCATTCTCGTGATCATGTGGGCGCTCGGAATGGTCGGTGGATACGCCCTTGGCGGGCTGATCCATCTGTTGCTGGTCGTTGCGCTCATCATTGCCGTCCTCCGAGTCATTCGGGGACGACGGGTCATCTAGCTCGAGGAGTCCTTCAAATGAACTGGGATAGAATCGCTGGGAGCTGGAAACAGGTTCAGGGCAAAGCCCGCGAGCAATGGGGCAAGCTCACCGACGACGATCTCGATGTCATCGCCGGCAAGCGGGACCAGCTGGTCGGGAAGCTCCAGGAGAAGTACGGTCACACCAAGGACGTGGCCACCACCGAGATCGACCGCTGGATGAAGACACTCGACTGAAGACCCACCTAGCGCGAGTGGGTGTAGATCAGGTCGAGTAACTCGTCGTACATCGCCTCGGCCCGGGCGTCACCGGCCTTGATGGCCGAGGCGGCGCAATGGCGGAGATGGTTCCGCATCAGTTCCCGGCCCACCGACCGGAGCGCCTCGTGCACCGAGGCAATCTGGGTCCTGATTGCGGCGCAGTAGCGCTCGTCCGCCACCATTCCGGCCAACCCCCGGACCTGACCCTCGATCCGCCGGAGCCGCTTGAGATTGCGTTCCTTGATGGCGGGGTCGACCGCCACCGCTTTGCGGCCCTCGGCGTGGGCCCCGCAGCCGCAGGGAACCGGACCCGCCGGATTCGTCGTCGCCATCGTCACGCCCCCGCCCCGGCGGCCAGGGTCGGCCGCCAGCGCCTCAGTCGAAGAGAGTTGGACACCACGCTGACGGAGGACAACGCCATCGCCGCGCTCGCCAGCACCGGACTCAGCTGAATCCCAAACGCCGGGTAGAGAACGCCGGCGGCCACCGGGATCCCGACCACGTTGTAGATGAATGCCCAGAACAGATTTTCGCGCATGGTCCGGACGGTCCGCCGGGCCAGTTCCACCGCGTCGGCCACGGCGTGGAGGTCGGGCCGCATCAGGGTAACGTCGCCCGCCTCGATGGCGATGTCGGTGCCGGTGCCCATGACCAGGCCGACGTCGGCCTCGACGAGCGCCGGCGCGTCGTTGATCCCGTCGCCCACCATCCCGACCCGGCTCCCCGAGGCCTTGCGGCGCTGGACTTCGGCGATCTTCCGATCAGGCATGGCCTCCGCCACCACGTCGGCGATGCCGACCTGCCGGGCCACCGCCGCGGCGGTCCGGGCCCCGTCCCCCGTCACCATCGCGGTCCCGAGACCGAGCCGCTCCAGCCGCCGCAGCGCCGCGGCCGAGGTGGAGCGGGGCGGATCAGCGATGGCCAACATCCCGGCCAAGACGCCATCGATCGCGACGTAGACGATCGTGGCACCGTCCGCGGCGCGCGCCGCCGCCGGTTCGGCCAAGGCGTCGACCCGGATCCCGTACTGATCGAGAAGGGCCGGGGTCCCGGCCACCACGGCGCTTCCGTTCACCACCCCGACCGCGCCCCGGCCAGGAACGGCCTCGAAGGACTCCGGCGCGGAGGTCTCGAGTCCGCGATCGCCGGCGGCCGCCACCACCGCCATCGCCAGCGGATGCTCGGATGCCCGTTCGAGCGAGGCGGCCAGGGTCAGGAACCGGTCCGGTTCCACTCCCCCGACCGTCTCCAACCCGACCAGTTCGGGCCGCCCCACGGTGATGGTGCCGGTCTTGTCCAAGAGCACCTGATCGAGGCTCGCGACCCGCTCGAGCGCCTCGCCGCCCTTGAACAGGATCCCGAGTTCGGCCCCTCGGCCGGTGGCCACCATCACGGCGGTCGGGACCGCCAGGCCCATGGCGCACGGGCAGGCAATGACCAGGACGGACACGGCCGCGGTGAGCGCGCGCACGAACGGCGCGGTGTCGGCCGCGAAGTACCAGACGAGAAACGTCACCGCGGCGATGCCCACCACCACTGGCACGAACACCGCGCTGATCCGGTCGGCCAGGCGCTGGATCGGCGCTCGGGTGGCCTGGGCTTCGCGCATCAGCTTGACGATCCGGGCCAGCACGGTGCCCGTGCCAACGGCGGTGGCCGCGAAGGTGATGGCGCCAGTCCGGTTGATGGTCCCGCCGATGACCCGGTCGCCGACG
>CADEGB010000122.1 GCA_902826755.1 uncultured Gemmatimonadota bacterium | reverse complement strand
CCGGGTATTCGGGGTGGGGTTCGGCGAAGGACAGCTCAAGCTCGATTACCTCCCGATCGCGTCCTCTGATTTCCTTTTCGCGACGGTGGGAGAAGAGTGGGGCTTCCTTGGCGTCCTGTTCGTGATCCTCCTCTTTGCCGTATTCTGCTGGCTCGGCTTCCGAATCGCGCGCACCGCGCCCGACCCATTCGGCCGCTACCTCGCCACTGGCCTGACGGCATCGGTCGGCCTCTCGGCGCTGATGCACATGGCGGTCAACATGGGCCTGATGCCCACCACCGGGCTGGCCCTCCCGTTCATGTCGTCCGGCCGAGCCAGTCTTCTGGTCACGCTCCTCACGGTCGGGGTCCTGATCAGCATCGGCCGGATGCGGGGCAAGCCGGTCAGCCGATGACCGGACCGCGGACGGTCCTCATCGCGGGGGGCGGCACCGGCGGTCATCTGATGCCGGCCCTCGCGATCGCCGAGGCGCTCCGGTCGCGCCATCCGGACTGGCGGGTGGTGATGGTGGGCGCGGAACGGGGCGTCGAAGCGCGCCTTCTCCCGACTCGCGATTTCCCGTTTCACCTCCTCCCGTTCGAGCCGATCTACCGGCGCCAGTGGTGGCGGAACATCCGGTGGCCATTGCTGGCCGTGTCGCTGGCGCGGCGCTGTGGCCGGCTTCTGACGGAGGAGCGGCCCGATCTGGTCCTGGGCACGGGCGGGTATGCCTCCGGGCCAATCGTCTGGACGGCCGCCCGTCGCGGGATCCCGACCGCGATTCTGGAACAGGATGCGTTCCCGGGTCTGGTCACCCGGTGGCTGGCGCCGCGAGTCCGGGCGGTGTTTCTCGGCGCGCCGGAGGCGGAGCGCCACCTCCGGCGCGGAGCGGCGACGACGATCACGGTCACTGGAAGCCCGATCGCGCCGCCGACCCCGGAGCGGGCCGCGGCGGCGCGGGCCCGGTTCGGGATCGACGAGGGCCGCCCGGTGGTGCTGGTGATGGGCGGCAGTCAGGGCTCGGTGGCCATCAACGAGCGGGTGGCTGGGTGGGTCGAGGCCGGCGGGGCGGACCGCCTAACGCTGATCTGGGCCACCGGCCGGGCCAGCGTCGAGCGGTTCCAGCGGTGGCATCGGCCGCCGGCCGTGACGGTGGTGGACTTCCTCGATCCCGCGGCCGACGGGTATGCGGTGGCGGACCTGGTGGTGGCCCGCGCGGGCATGATGACCATCGCCGAGATCTGCGCCTGGGGACTGCCGAGCATCCTGATTCCGCTGCCGACCGCGGCGGCCGACCACCAGACCCGTAACGCCGAGGCGATGGCAACGGCCGGCGCCGCGGTGATGCTCCGCCAGGCCGATCTCACGGCGGAATCGTTAGGCCGGGAGATCGATCGGCTCCTGGCGCCCCCGGCCGCCGAGCCGTTGGAGGCCGCGGCGCGGGCCCGGGGGCGACCTGGGGCAGTGGGCGAAATCGTGACCCGTCTGGAGGCGCTGGTCGCCGGTCCGGATCGGGGCCCCTGAGCCTCGGGCCCGCCTTTCCCAACCCTAGGCGCCATTTTAGATTAGGCCGTCAGGGATGAACCTGTTTCTCCAGTCCGATTCCCGGCCACTCCACTTCGTGGGGGCCGGTGGAGCCGGGATGAGCGCGCTGGCCTTGGTCGCGCTCCGCCGGGGGATGCGGGTTAGCGGGTCGGACGCCGACTCGGCCGGCGTGGGCGACTTGATCGCGCGAGGCGCCCAGATCGTGGTCGGGAGCGCTCCGGCGCTGGTGGCGGCGGCGCGGGCCGTCATTGCCAGCGCCGCCATACCGGCAACCCACCCCGAGCTGCTGGAGGCCGCCCGGCTCGGCGTCCCGATCGTCCCGCGGAAGGAAGCGCTGGCGGGTCTGATCGGCACCGCCACCTGCGTGGCCATTGCCGGGACCCACGGGAAGACCACCACCACCGTGATGACCACCGGAGCCCTCGTGGGGGCCGGTTTCGATCCCACGGGGCTGGCCGGCGGGCGGGTGCCCGAATGGGGCGGCAATGCCCGGATGGGCGGCACCGATTTGTTCGTGGTCGAAGCGGACGAGTACGACCAGGCGTTCCTGACCCTGACGCCGACCGTTGCGGTCATCAACAACGTCGAGCCCGACCACTTGGAGTGCTACGGCTCGGTGGCGGCCATGGAGTCGGCCTACGTCCGTTTTGCGGGGCCGGCCCGCCGGATCCTCATCGGGAACGATGGGCCCGGATCCGATCGGGTGGCGGCCTCGTTCGACGCTGGCAGGCTCTGGCGGTTCGGCCCGGACGCCGAGGGTGTCGGGCTCGCCGACCTCGAGTTCGGTCCGGAGGGAAGCCGGGCCGTCGTCCGGCTCGCCGACGGTCGGTCGGTGCCGCTGACGCTCGGGGTGCCGGGCCTCCACAACCTCCGGAATGCCGCGGCGGCGTTAGGGGCGGTGGTGGCCCTCGGCGGCGATCCCGTCGGCGCGGCCGCGGCGCTGGGGCAGTTCCGTGGAGTGGGGCGTCGATTCGAGCGGGTCGGGTCGGCGTGGGGCGTGACGGTGGTGGACGATTACGCCCACCACCCGACCGAGTTGGCGGCCACGATGGCCGCGGCCCGACAGGCGTTTCCCGGGCGCCGGCTGGTGGCGGTCTTTCAACCGCACCTCTACAGCCGAACGGCGCTTCACGCCGAAGCGATGGGTGAGGCCCTGGCGGCCGCGGACCTGGTCATCGTGGCCGACGTCTACGGGGCCCGCGAGGCGCCGGTCCCCGGGGTGTCGGGCAACCTGGTCGCGGAAGCGGCCCGAAGCCGGGGCGCGGCGGTGCGCTATCAGGCGTCGAGGGCAGCACTCGGCGCCGAGGTTCTCGGGCAGGTGGAGCCGGGGGATGTCGTGGTCACGCTGGGCGCCGGCGACGTGACCCGGGTGGGACCGGAGCTGCTCGGAGCGTTGGAGTCACGGTGAAGCGGTGGATCGTCTGGGCCGGCGTCGCGACCGGCCTGGTGGTGCTCTGGTTCGTGACGCCGCTCCTCCTCCGCAGGATGAGCGTCTTCCAGGTCCGACGGATCGAGGTGACCGGGGCGCGGTATCTGACCGCTCCGGAAGTCGCCAGGGTCGCCGATCTGCCGCCTCGGACCAGCGTCTTCGACAATGTCGACGCGGCCCGTCGGCGGGTGCTCGCGATCCGCGGGGTGGCCCGGGTGGAGGTCCATCGGCGGCTCCCCGGAGCGCTCGAGTTCGAGATCGAGGAGTTCGCTCCGGTCGCGCTGGCGCGTTCGGAGGGCCGCCTGGTGTTGGTGGATCGACGGGGCAGGGTGTTACCGTTCGACCCGACTCGGGCCCCGACCGACCTCCCGATCGGAGAAGCCGATTCCGCCGTGGCCGGATTGCTCGACCGGATCCAGGACGCCGAACCCGAGTTCGCCAAGACCGTGCTGAGCGCCGAACGCCATCGGAACGTCATCGTGCTCGAAACGTCGAAACACCGATTCCTTTTTCGGGTGGGGGCCACCACGAAGCACATCCAGGGGGCAACGGCGGTCCTGACCGAGTTGACCCGACACCAGCGGACCAGCTCCGAAGTCGACGCGCGGTTCGACGGGCGGATCATCGTCCGGGGCCGGGGCGCATGAGCGCGGCCGGGCCCCGACTGGTTGCCGCGCTCGATCTCGGGTCGACGCGGATCGCGGCCGCCATCGGCGAGGTAACCGGTGATCCCCGCCATCCTGGGGTCCGGGTCCTCGGCGTCGGATCGGAGCGGACCACCGGGGTCCGCCGGGGCGTGGTGCGGGACATCGAGGAGACCACCCGGGCCATCGGCCGGGCCCTCAAGGACGCCCAGCTGATGGCGGGGGTCGAGGTTGGCACCGTCTACGCGGGGATCGCGGGCGAGCACGTCTCCGGTCGACTGTCTCATGGCGTGGTGTCCGTCACCGGCAACGAGATCCGGACCGCTGACGTGGCCAGGGTCAACGAAGTGGCGGCCAACGTCGCCTTCAGCCGGGACCACGAGTTGCTCCACGCGGTGCCCCAGGATTATCTGGTCGACGGCCAGGCGGGCATTTCCGACCCGATCGGGATGATCGGCTCGCGCCTCGAGGCTCAGGTTTACCTCGTCACCGTGCTGTCGAGTGCCGTGGTCAATCTCCAGAAGTGCATCGAGAAGGCCGGCTTCCGGGTCGGCGAGTTCGTCCTTGAGCCGCTCGCCGCCTCGCTGGCGGCGCTGACCCCCGACGAACGCGAACTCGGGTGTGCCCTGATCGAACTGGGAGGCGGTTCGACGAACGTGGCAGTGTTCCAGCAAGGGAAGATCTGTCACACCGCGTCGCTGATGTTCGCGGGCAACCACGTCACCAACGACCTGGTCCACGGTCTCCAGGTTCCCCAGCAGGACGCGGAAAAGCTGAAGGAGCGGCACGGGGCGGCCTACGAACCGTCGGTGCCTAACGAAGAGGTCATCGAGCTGCCGGCCGGCCCTGGACAACCGGTGCGATCGGCCCATCGTCGGGTGCTCGCTCACATCATGCACATGCGGATGCAGGAGATTCTCGAACTCGCCCTCGACGAGCTGAACCGGACCGGGTTCCGGCAGCGACTCGCGGCCGGGGTGGTCCTCTCCGGCGGCGGGGCCCAGGTCCCCGGCATCATCGAACTGACCCGCGAGGTGTTTGCCCTGCCGGTCCGGATCGCCCAGCCCGGTGCCGGGCTGAGCGGTCTGGTGGACCGGATCGCGGCGCCTCGGATGACGGTGCCCGCGGGTCTCCTCCTGTATGGCGCCAAACAGGTACTGCAGAGCGGCGGATTCGGCGTGGCCGCTCGTCGTTCCCCGGCCGTCGAAAAAGTGATCGGCCCCGTCAAACGTTGGCTTCAGGATTTCTTCTAAGCTCGAGAGGATCGATTTGGCCATGACCTTCCGGATCGAAGAGCCCCCGGCCCAGAACGCGCGGATGAAGGTGATCGGCGTGGGCGGTGGTGGCGGTAACGCCGTCAATCGGATGATCGAGGAGCAGTTGGTGGGCGTCGAGTTCGTGTCGGTCAACACGGACTCACAGGCCCTCTCGAGCAACAAGGCCGACGTCAAGGTCCAGATCGGGAAACGGTTGACCCGGGGCCTCGGAGCCGGCGCGCGTCCCGAGATCGGCCGCCAGGCCATCGAGGAGAACCGCGACGAGGTGCTCGAGGCGATGCAGGGAAGCGATCTGGTTTTCGTGACCTGCGGCATGGGCGGCGGCACCGGAACCGGTGCCGCCCCGGTCATCGCCCAGATGGCGCGCGACATCGGCGCCCTCACGGTCGGCATCGTGACCAAGCCATTCCTCTTCGAAGGCAAGAAGCGGATGAAGCAGGCCGAAACCGGCATCATGGAGATGCGGACCCACGTCGACACCATGATCGTGGTGCCGAACGAGCGGCTGCTGGCCGTCGTCGGGAAGGGCATCCTCTTCCAGGACGCCCTCAAGAAGGCCGACGAGGTGCTCCTCCAGGCCACCCACGGCATCGCCGGCCTCATCACCGCCACCGGCATGATCAACGTCGACTTCGCCGACGTCCGCACCGTGATGCAGAACGGTGGCTCGGCGCTGATGGGCACCGGCATCGGGAAGGGCGACAACCGGGCCCTCGAAGCGGCCCAGCAGGCCATTACCAGCCCGCTCCTCGACAACATCTCGGTGGCCGGCGCGTCTGGAGCATTGATCCACATCGTCGGTGGCGACCTCACCATGGACGAGGTCACCCACATGGCCGAGATCGTCCACGACGCCGTCGGTGACGACGCCGAGATCATCTTCGGCGCCACCATCGATCCCGCTATGCGCGGCGAGGTCCGGATCACGGTCATCGCCACCGGCTTCGATCGGGCCGTCACCGGCGACGTCCCGATCTCGACCATCTCGAGCCGGCCCAACCCGCAGGTGCTGCCGTTCCCGACTCCGAAACGGACCGCGCCAGCCGCGCCCCCGATGCCGCCCCAGGTGAACCCGGTCAATCCCAAGCCGATCGTCGTGCCGCGCGCCAGCCAGCCCGCGGACGTACCGGACATGGAGATTCCGACGTTCATCCGCCGCCAGATGGATTGATGCGGCGGCTCGTCGCCACCGGCCTGGCGCTCGCCATCCTGGGGGCGGCGGCGATGTTCGCCGCCGCCGACGCCTGGCCCTGGCGGCGCCTGGAACCGGTGGCCGCCACCACCCCACCCGGACCCACCGTCCGGGGCTGGACCACCAGCGACACGCTCCGCCAGGGCGAGACGTTAGGCGAACTCTTCAACCGCCAAGGACTCGGCGCCGTCGACCTCGAGGCCGTCGTCTCCCTGCTCGGGATCGACCCGCGCCGGCTTCGCGCCGGCCAGGTCTTCAATTTCGGCCACCACGATTCCGCCACCGGCCCCACCGACGTCACCGTCCGGGTCCGACCCGATCTCGAGACCCGGGTGGCCCGGTCGGACGATCGCTGGCTGGCCGAGGAACGGCCGATCCGCTGGGATCGCCATCCGGTCCGGCTCGAGGGGCGGATCGTCACCTCCCTCTACGACGCGATGACCGCCGCCACCTGGTCGGAGGAGATCGACGAAAACGACCGGATCCGACTCGCCTGGGACCTCGCCGACGTCTTTGCCTGGGCCGTCGACTTCACCCGTGACATCCAACCCGACGATCGATTCGCGGTGGTGTTCGAGCGCGAGGTGTCGGAACGAGGCGAGACCCGACTCGGCCGGATTCTCGCGTCTCGACTCGAGGTGGCGGGCCGCCGGCTGGCGGCCTTCCGATTCGAAACCCCCGATGGCCGCGCCCAGTACTACGATGAAGAGGGTACGTCGCTCCGCCGGGCCTTCCTCCGCGCGCCGGTCGAATTCCGGCGGATCGCCTCGGGCTTCAGTCGCTCCCGGAAGCATCCGATCCTCGGCGTCTGGCGCCGGCATCAGGGCATCGACTACTCGGCGGCGGCCGGAACCCCGGTGCTCGCCGCGGGCGAGGGCACCGTGGTCAGCGCGGGATGGTCGGGAGGGTATGGACGGATGGTGGAACTCAGGCACCGCAGCGGCATCACGACCCGGTACGCTCATCTCCGGGGGTTTGCCAAGGACATCCGGATCGGCGCCCGGGTCGGCCAGGGCGAGGTGATCGGCTACGTCGGCTCCACCGGCCTCGCCTCGGGCGCCCATCTCCACTACGAGTTTCGCCAAAGCGGCGTCGCCCGCGATCCGAACCAGGTGGACCTCGGCAACGGGGAACCCGTCCCCGCCGACCTGCGGCAGCCATTTCTGACCGAGCGCGACCGCCTTCGCGCGCTCCTCGACCCGGCTCCGCCGACCACCTCGGTCGCGGCCGACGGCGTCGCCGGCGATCGCTGAGTTCAGCCTCTCTTGGCGGTCATCCTCGTACTGCTCGCGGCCGGGGCGTTGACCCTGGGAGCGTATCTCGGGCTTGAGCGCCTCGGCCGGGCCGCGGTGGTCCCTGGTACCCTCCGGTTCGTCGCCTGGTCGATCCTCGGCATCCTCCTGTTCGATGTCTCTTGCGCTCGACCACCCGAAAGCCTCCGACCGGTGGCCCTCCTCGACGCCTCGCTCAGCATGGCGGCGGCGGGTGGTCCGTGGGAAGCGGCCCGCCGAGAGGCGGCCGCTCTCGGGGAGGTCCGACTGCTCGGTCCGGTCCGACCGGATTCGTCGCCGGCCGGCGGTCGCTCCACGGTGGGAGCCGCGGTGGCGGCTGCGGCGGCGAGCGGCCGACCCGTCTGGCTCGTCACCGACGGCGAAGTCGAGGACGGCGCCAGTTTGCCGCCCGAACTGCTCCAGCAGCTCGGCATCAAGGTCATCCCCCGATCCAGCCAGCCCGATCTTGCCATTACCCGAGTCGCCGGGCCCGATCGCGTCGCGATCGGCGATACCCTTCGGCTGGAGGTCGACCTTTCCGGCTTCGACCTCGCCGCGCGAAAGACCGCGACGGTCGACGTCGGCGTCGGCACCAGCCGCTGGCTGACTCGAACCGTGGCCCTCGATCAAGGCAGTGGGACGACCATCATCGAGGGACCACTCCCGGCCGGGGTCGCCGCGGGCGCCCATCTCCTGACGGTGTCCGTCCGCGACGCCGCCGATGCCGAACCCAGGACGGACCAGCGACTCCACCCGCTCATCGTCGTGCCAACGCCAGGCATCGTCGTCGTCGCGGCGCCCGCCGGATGGGAAAGCCGGTTCCTCTTCCGGACCCTCGACTTGGTCGCCGACCTCCCGGTGCGGGGGTACTTCTCCATCGACGGCAGTCGGTGGAGCCGGATGGGCGAGCCGGCCGCGGTCGCGACGGCGGAGGTCGAACAGGCCGTGGCCCGCGCCGACCTGCTGGTGCAATTCGGCGACCTCCCCGATCGACTCCAGTCACGACGCCCGCGGGCCCGCTGGACCTGGCTCGCCACCTCCCGGTCGGCGGCCGCCGCCGAGGGCGACTGGTATCTGTTGCCAGGCGGCGCGTCGCCCGTCACCGGGGCGTTCATCGGGTTGCCGATCGACAGCTTTCCCCCAGCGACCGGCCTGGTGGCTTTGAGTCCCGGCGGTCGGGACTGGATCGGCTTGATTGGCCAATTGAACCGGCGCGGGGTCGAGCGCCCGGCCCTCATCGGGCGCGACTCGGCCGGGCGCCGTGAGGTGTTGGTCGGCGTCGGGGGGCTCTGGCGTTGGGCTTTCCGTGGGGGCGCGAGCGAGCAGGCGTATCGGTCCTGGGTGGCCGCCACGACCAGTTGGCTACTCGACGCCTCCGACTCGACGACCGGGCGAGCCCGGCCCACCCGAGCCGTGGTCCAGCAGGGCCGTCCCATCGTCTTCGAGCGCCTCCGGCCGGACGTGGTGGCCCTTCGGATCGACCTGCGTGGGGGCGACTCGACCCGGGTCGACACCCTCCGATTCGACGGCGCCGGCCGGGCCGAGGTCTCGCTTCCTCCCGGACGATGGGACTATCGGCTGGAAGGCGGCGGTACGGGGCTCCTTGGTGTCGAGGTCTACTCGGACGAGTGGCTCCCCCGTCCGATCACCGTGGCCGACCGCACCCCGGTGACGACAGCACCGGCTGGTCGCGCCCCCCTTCGCGACCAACTCTGGTTGTTCGGCCTGGCCATTCTCGCCCTCTCCGGGGAGTGGTGGTGGCGTCGGCGCGCCGGCCTTCGTTGACCGACCCCCACCCGCGCTCGACTAGATTCCCCCCATGGCGAGTTCTCGGGTAACTCAGGGCAAGAAGCTCTCGTTGTGGGGCCGGATCAAACGGCTGGCGCTGACCGATGTCGGGGCGCTGGTTCGGGGATTCAAGGCCGCCGACATCGAAGCGATGGAGCGGGTGCTCCTCGAGGCCGACTTCGGTGTCTCGGCCACCACCGAACTGGTCGACCTCCTCGAGGGCGAAGTCCGTCGCGGCCGTCTCAAGTCCGAGGACGACCTCAAGCACGCCATCGTCGATCGGGTGGCGGCCATGCTCGCCGCACCGCAAGATCCCGCCGTCCTGGCCCGGCCCACCGCCGGACCGACGGTGCTCCTGGTGATGGGGGTCAACGGCACCGGGAAAACCACCACCGTGGCCAAGCTCGCGGCCCGGTATCGACGCCAGGGAGACGCGGTGCTTCTGGTGGCCGCCGACACCTACCGAGCCGGGGCGATCGACCAACTGAAGACGTGGGCCGACCGGATCGGGGTCCCGTGTGTCAGCGGCGCCTCCGGGGGCGATCCGGCCGCGGTGGCGTTCGACGGCCTCGAGGCGGCCATCGCTCGGGGCGCCAGCCTCGTCATCATCGACACCGCGGGTCGCCTCCACACCCAGGAAGGCCTCATGGAGGAACTCCGGAAGGTCGGGCGGGTCGTCGGCCGAAAGATCGCCGGAGCGCCGCACGAAGCCTTCCTGGTCCTCGACGGGACGGTGGGCCAGAACGCCGTCCAGCAGGCCCGCCTGTTTACGCAGGCCATCCCTCCGACCGGGCTCGTCATCACCAAGCTCGACGGCACCGCCCGGGGTGGCGCCGTCGTGGCCCTCCGTCGCGAACTCGCGGTCCCGATTCGCTTCCTCGGCCTCGGGGAAGGTCTCGACGACCTCGCCCCGTTCGATGCCCGTCGTTTCGCGGAGGAGTTGGTCGAGGCGGGGACAGACGACTAGGCCCGCCCGGAGCCCGGACCCGGCCATGACCCAGCTCCGGCTCGACACGCCGGTCAAATTCTTGAAGGGAATCGGCGAGCGTCGGGCCGAGGCCCTGGCCCGACTCGGCGTGATGACGGCGCACGACCTCCTCTGGCATTTGCCTCACCGGTACATCGACGCGTCCACCGTCACCCCCGTTGCCCAACTCAAAGTCGGGGACGACGCGGCCGCGGTGGGTCGGGTGGCGTCCAAGGGAGTGCTGCCGACCCGGCGCGGTCTTCGGATTTTCCATGCAGTGCTTCGGGATCAGAGCGGCGCCATCGAGTGCGTCTGGCCGGGACAGGCCTTCCTCGATCGCAACATCGAGGTCGGCCAGACCCTGCTCGTGGCCGGCCCCGTGCGCTTCTACCACGGCCGACAACTCGCGCCCCGCGAGTTCCTGGTCCTGGCGGAGGCGGACGATGACGAGGGGCAGGACCCGGTCGCGGCCGGTCGGGTCCTCCCCGTCTATCCGGCCACCCAGGGACTGAGCCACAAGATCATCCGCGGCCTGGTCGGTCGACACCTCGACCAGTTGATCGGCCTCTCGGTCGAGATCCTCCCGGACGACCTCCGCCGCCAGTTCGAGTTGCCGACGTTGCCGGAGGCCCTTCGCGCCGTCCACCATCCGTCCTCCGCCGCGGAAGCGGAGCGGGGGCGGCGGAGACTGGCACTCGACGAGTTGGTCGACCTCCAGCTGATGCTTGGCCGAGCCCGTCACGTGGCCAAACGCGGTCGCCAGGGCGTGGCATTCGAAGTCAGGCGGGAACTGACGACCCGGCTCAAGGACAACCTGCCCTGGCCGCTGACCGAGGATCAGCGCCGCGCCATTCGGGAAATCACCGCCGACATGACGGCGCCGGACCGAATGCATCGGCTCCTGATGGGCGATGTCGGTACCGGAAAGACCGTGGTGGCCCTCTTTGCCATGCTCCTGGCGGTCGAGAACGACTACCAGGCCGTCCTGATGGCGCCCACCGAGCTCCTGGCCGAGCAGCACCACCTGACCCTGACCCGACTCCTGGCAGCGGTCGGCATCGCCCCCGGCCTCCTGGTGGGGCGCCTCAGCGCGGCCGACAAGGAGAAGATCCGGGGACAGCGCGCCTCGGGCGCCAGGCGGATCGTGGTGGGCA
>CADEGB010000121.1 GCA_902826755.1 uncultured Gemmatimonadota bacterium | reverse complement strand
GCCACGCCGGCGCCAGCGAACACGCCGATCGAGCTGGCCTGACCGCCCGATTCCTCCCACAGGGTCGCGGCGCTGCCACCGACCGAGATCGAGAAATCCGTGGTCGGTCCGCGCCAGACCCATGACGGCCCGAAGTTGCCGTAGACGCCGCCCTGGTACTCGTCGGTGCCACCCACGTGCATGACCATCGTGGCGGCGTCGGCATCGACCGAGAACCGCCGGCCGAGTGTCCAGCGAATCCCAAGTGAGGGACCGATGGCCCACCGCTTGTCAGGGCTGATGTCGATGGCGCCGGCACCGGCAAAGAATTGGAACGACCGCGGCCGGAAGGTGGCCGGGGCCGCGATCTGGGCTGAGTGATCGAGGCGGTTGCCGGGCACCTGGGCAGTTGCCAGCTCAGCGGCAGCGAGCGCCGCAAGGGCCACGAGCATGTGCCGAGTCATCATCATGGGGAGCAGTCCGCCGAACGACCCGTGAAGCGACCGGCTGGAGGTCCGCCTCCGGCCTGGTGTCGGTTTGTCCACCAGTGGACAATCTACCGGCTTCCCGCCGCCCGTGACCCTCCCGCGCTGGAATCGAGGCCACCCGGGGGGGCCTTCTCGAAGCGGGGGTCATCGGTGCCCGCGCTGGTCGCGTCAGATCCGTCCGCGACCCCTCCCACGCTCCTTGGGGTGTCCACCGGTCGCCGAGTGAAAGGTCGAGCCGGGTCTGCAGGGTCAACCGCTCCGGTTAGGCGCCAGGGTGCCGGTGTCCCGACGCGCCGATCATGGCGCGACCGATCGCTCCCGCCGCACCCACGCCCCGATGACTCCGTACCCACCGGCCACGTTCTGCTTGGGCTGCACCGTGAACGTCCCGCCCACCCCGGTCGTGAAGTAGTCGTACAACTCCCGGTTGACCGCGTAGACCGCGACCTCGATGGCCCGGGTTCGGTCCGGCGGCGCCACCGACCCGGGCATCACCGTGTCGATCCGGGCCACGGACGTCACGCCGGCCCAGGGAACCCCGATGTCCTCGCACAACGGCGCGTTGGTGACGCAGTCCGGTTCCGCCCGGACGTTGACGATGTACCGGAAGGCATTGGCGCTGGCCGACCAGGACGCCGCGAGGCCTTCCGTGCCCGGAGGATTGCCCGACGCCGTGAGCGAGTCGATCGAGAAATCACCAGGCACGGTCGTCGAGGCAATGGCGGCCGGCCGCCCGGGCGACCTGACGGTGACCCGGTAACTCCGCCCCGGCCGGATCAGCGCGTCGAAGAGGAGCCCGAACTCGGTGCCCCGGCCGACCGCCCTGGCGGTGGCCAGCGGCACGTCCCCGGTGGCGGTGATCTCGTCGAGCGAACCCTCGAGATGCTCGATCGGGTGGCCGTCCGTCTGACTCACGTAGACGACCTGAAGGCTCGAGTCCGCGATCAACACACCGAAGAGCTGCAGCGACCCGTCGCCGAGATCCGGGATGTTGGGAGCCGCCGGCGCGCCACAGCCAAGCACCGCGGCCAGCGCCGCGAGAAGGAAACCGCGCCATCCACTCATCGCGGCACCACCGGTCCAAGAGAGAAGTCGATGCCTAACACCGGGACCCGGGGCAACTGGCGCCGGGGAAGGTATTCGATGGTGCCAGTCAGGCCGCCGGGCTGGGCCCGATAGCCGGTGACGTTGCGCCGCCCCGTGAGGTTGATCAACCCCGCGAACGGCGACACCCGCACCCGGCCGAATTGCCACCCCGCGGTGACCGTGAGATCGGCCCGGAAATAGTAGGGCAAGGTGCCCTGGGTGCTCGACCAGATCGGGAAGGAAGCGTCGTTCCGGGCCCGGGCGGTGCCGGTGCCGGGATCGAACTCGCTCCCGGTGAACATCCCCTGTTCGACCCAGAACGGCTGGCTGGTGGCAAAGGCCACCCGCTGCGAGAGGACACCCCAGCGGCCGAGCTTGATCTGGGTGACGGCGTCGATGGTCTGGCGCCGGTCCCAGAGTGGTCGATAACTGCCGCCCGTGGCCGGCCGGTAGCTCGCGACGATCGGGGTGTAGGACGCCCAGCCGGTGATGCGTCCGGTCCGCCGGCTCACCAGCAACTCCAGGCCGCTGGCGGTGCCGTCGTCGTATTCGAGTTCGCTCAGGTCCCGCTTTCCAGTGGGACGCCACCGAGCCAGCCCCGCCAACCGCCGGTGAAAGAGCGAGGCCTCCACTCGCCAGCCGTTTGCCGGTGGCAGCGCCACCGACACCTCGAACGCGGTGGCGGTGGCCCGAGGATCGGTGGAATCCGGGAGGATCCAGAAGGGAACCCCAAGGATCGGAAGTAGGTCGTCCCGAAGGGCGTAGAGCGCCTGGACCGTTCGGCTCACCCCGGCCGTCACCGTGCCTCCCCGGCCGAAGTCCATCCGCATCGCGAACCGCGGCTCGACACTCCACGCGTCACCGCGATTCCAACGGGTGGCCCTGAGCCCGGGGGCAACCGTCACCGCGCCAATCCGGTGCTCCCATTCGAGCGAGCCGGCCACCTCGGTGACCCGCCGATCGATCCGGTCGTCGAGGTAGCCGGGGGCCACCGAGTCGCCCACGAGGCGGGCCCGGGTGTCGGTCAGCTCGAGGGCCGCGCGGACGGTGCCACGCGGCAGATCCCGGCCGATGGCGGCGGAGAAGCCGGTGAGCCGGGTGTTCCCCTGCGTGGCGGCACTGTCGGCGCGGAGCGTGGTGTCGCCGAGGGCCAGGGTGCTTCGGTAGCCGCTGGTCCAGAAGGCGACCGATCCGCCCCAGCCGGCGGCGGGCGCGTACCGCCACGATGCGGACGCGACCCGGTTCCGCCAAGTCGAGAACAGCGGGGCGCTGCCTTCCTTGATGAAGAAGAGATCCTCGGAAAATTTGTCGCCCGAGCCGTAGGTGCTGATCGTGATTTCCTGGTGCGGCGCCGGCGCCAGCCGCAGCGTGCCCTGGAGATCCCAGAACCAATACGGCACCTCGAGGTCGACGAGGTTGTTGCGGCCGAAGCCGAGGTTGGTGCGGCGGCCGGCGACCAGCCACGACCCGGCACCGCCGATCGGCCCCGAGGCCGCGACCCGCGACGCCAGCACCGTGGCCCCACCGACGAGACGAAACCGGTCGGGTCGGGCTGAACGGAGACTCACCACCGAGCCGAGAGCGCCGCCGATCCGGGCCGGGAGCGATCCGCGGAGGATCTGAGCGTCGTCGACCGCGTCGGGATTGAAGGCGCCGAACAGCCCGAACATGTGGTAGGGGCCGAGCACTGGCGCGCCGTCGAGGAGGTACAGGGTGTGCTCCGGCGCGCTGCCCCGGATGGCGAGATGGGCGTTGACGTCGTTGGCCGCGCCGACGCCGGTGGTGGCCTGAAGCGCCCGGAGCACGTCGGGCTCGAAGGCCGGCGGCACCGCCTGCAACTGCTCCCGGTCGAGCCGGGTCAGCACGGTGGTGAGCGGGCCAGAGAGATCGCCCGGGGCGGCGATCGGTGGCGGTGCGAGCCGGCGCGGCGCCGACACGGCCAGGGTGGGGAGGTCGCGGGGCCTCGGCGTCAGCCGGACGATGACCCGCATGGCCGCCCCGCCGACGACCAACGTCGTGTCGCTCGGCGCATAGCCCAGTCGCCGGGCGCGGACGGTATGGCTGCCAGGCGGCACGTCCCGAAACGTGGCAAGGCCGCCAAGGGCGGTCCGGACCTGGCCGTCGAGTTCAACCGTGGCGAGATCGATCGGCGCGCCGCCGGGTTCCCGCACCTCGACGTCGAGGGTGGGGAGGGTTCGGTCAACCGTCGTCGGTGTCAGGCCGATGTCGACCCGGACGGTGGCGGCCGTCGCGACCTCGACCTGGAGTTCCACGGGCTGAAAGCCCGCCGCGGAAACTCGGACCCGCCAGGTGCCGGCCGCGAGGGCGGGGAGCGCGAACCGGCCGACGGAATCGGTGCGGGCGGTCCGGTCGATCGCCGCGATCGCCACGGTGGCGCCGCTGATCGGAGCGCCGGCGTCGCTCGACACGGTTCCTTCGATCCGGCCGGTTGCCGCCTGGAGGAGGAGCAGGAGGTACATGCGGTCTCAGTTGCCGAGGTCGAGCACGACCCGGTCTCGCACCGCGCCGCTGCGTTCGATCCGGAGGGAGCGGCCGTCGGCGGTGAGTTCGAGCCGCTCGTTCACAAAGAGCCGGCTCGTCACGCCGCGGGGGATTCGGAGTTCGATCACTCCGCCGCGCACCTCCGACACCGTGATCCCGTTGCCGGCGGTTCGAAACCGGGCCTCGGCCGCTGCCCCATGGCCGCGGACCGACAACTCGGCGCCGTCGTGGAGGACCACCTCGACTTGAATCGTTGCCGCTCCGAGGATCCGGACGTCCGCGGCGGCTCCGTTCGGGACGATCGAGATGCCAACCGGCGGTCGATGCTCGGGTGCCGCGGGCGGTGGCGTCGGTGCCGGGTCTCGGACGTTTCGAAAGACCAGTTGGGCGGCCACCGCCGCGGCGGCCAGGAGCAGGACGGCCGCGGCAATGGCGGGATACCGGCGTGGCCGAGGGGCGGCCGCCGCCAGGTCGGTCGGGAGGATGACGCGGTCTCCGGCCGCCCGGCGGGCGAGGATCCGGGCGAGGGTCTCCGGTGCCGGGATGCCGCCGCTGGCCTCGCGGGCCCGGTCCCTCACTTCGCGGGTAAAGGCCAATTCCCGGCGGCACGAGGGACAATCGGCCAGGTGATCGCGGGTGGCGGTCCGGCGTCGCCGGCTGAGTTCTTCGAGCCCGGCGAGCTCAGCGATGGTCGGATGTCCGTTCATGGTTGGTCTCCGATGCCGAGGAGGGAGCGAATCAGGATCCAGGCGCGGTGCAGCCTGACGCCGGAGGCGCCGGCGCTGATCCCGAGCAGGGACCCGATCTCGTCGTGGGTGAAGCCCTCGACTTCTTTGAGCAGGAATACCTGCCGGAGGTGCTCGGGCATTCGGCCGAGCGCGTCGGCGACCGCCAGCCGTTCGACGATCCCGGCGTCCGCGACTTCGCGCACCGGGAGGTCGACCCCGTCGTCGAACGAGGGTCCGCTCCGTTCACGACGCTGCCGCATCAGCGCGGTCCGGGCGGCCACTCGCCGGAGCCAGGCGTCGAGTTTGCCCTGTTCGCGGTAGTTGGCCAGGGCCTCGGGGAGTCCGACGAACACGTCCTGGAGGACGTCTTCGGCGTCGGCGCGGTTACGGAGAATCCGGTAGGCGGTGCCGAAGATCTGATTGGCGTAGAGGGCATACAGTCCGGCCAGCGCCTCCGGCGAACCCGTCCGGGCCCGGCGGACCAGATCCGCGGCGGGGTGGGCCGGGTGGCGGTGGGACTGGTCGGTCATGGCGGGCTCGCTCGCATGGTTACCCGGCTATTGCGCGGCGGGTGGGGAACTTTACCGGCGGGGATGGGGGGGCGGCACCTGTCACTCGGATCCAGTGACTTCGAACTGGGGCCGGATCAGGAGCGACTCGTCGATCAGGCGGAGGGCTCGGGTGACGTCGGTGGCTTGGCGCGGCGACAGGCGGACGGTCAGGAGCCGCTCTAGTCGATCGATGCACTGTTGGAGCTGATCGAGGACCCCGCGGCCCTTGTCGGTGATCGAGAGCAGGACCACTCGGGCGTCGGTGGGGTGAGCGGCGCGGGTGACGAGGCCACTGGCGGCAAGTCCCCTGCTGGCGGCGACGACGGTCTGGCGCCGCAGCCTCAGGTCGCGCGCCAATTGGCGGAAGTGGCGCCCGTCGCTGGCGGCGAGCGTTCGGAGAACGCGGTGCTGGACGACGGTCAGGCGGCGCCGCCCCAGTCGGCGGTAGAGGGCGCCGTGGACTCCCAATCCCACCCGGGCAACCAGGAGTGTCAGCGGTTCGGGCGCCATGGTACCCAACGGTAGGGAATAAACCGGGATGACACATAACCGAATTGCCGCGTGCTCAGGCGCGGACTTACGCTCGGCCTGGCGAGGGCCGGGCCCGGCGCCGGTTGGCCCACCCAGTAGTCCGGTCCGGTGTCGATTTGTCCACCGGTGGACAAACTCCCCAGCGGACTACCGCCAGGCCCTTTCCTCGACGGCGTCCGCTGGCTTCCCGCCGCCCGGGACGCCTCTTTCGCTGGCCATCGCGCGTGTCCGATCACCGAGCGAAGGACCGAGATCCCCGGGACGTGGGGCCGCCGGCTATTTGTCGCCGAGCTTCCGCGCCACCATCTCGGCCGTGATCACGTAACGGTACCGCCCCTACGCGTCGGTGCGGAGCGCCGTGGCCGGCGGCACCCGGGCCGCCGCCCGGGCAGGCAGCCAGGCCGCCACCGCCACGGCGGCAAACATGACGAGCGCCGCTCCACCTACGACCACCGGGATCGACACCCCCGGCACCACCCGCGCCAGGGCCAGGGCGAGTCCGATCGCCAGTACCGACCCGCCCCCCACGCCCCACGCCACCAGGCGGACTCCGTCCGCCGCCAGGAGGCGGACCACTTCCGGCCCGGTGGCGCCCAACGCAATCCGGATGCCGACCTCCCGGCGCTTCGGTTTGGCAACTCGGCAGCGGCGCAAGATCCAACCGACGTCGCGGCGCCTCTGAACCCGAATGCCGCCACGCCGGATCGATCGAACCCAAGAGGGAGGCGCGGGCCAGGCAGGCTGGAGCGGGTGGCTAGCCTTCCGACCAGACCCGCGCAAAGTACCGTCTGAGGTCGATCGAGAGCCCGGGGCCGCCGGCGATTGGCTCCCAGCGAAGGAAGCTCGCGAACACGGCGGGGCCCTGGTCGTGCGGCCGCCACCGCTCGACCAGCCGAGCGTCGACATCGATGATCCAGTATTCGGCCACCCCACTTTGTTGGAACCGGCGGCGTTTGATGCCCCGGTCAGACCGCGCCGTGGCAGGGGAGACCACTTCCGCGACCAGGAGGGGGACGCCGATCTCCGTCCAGTCGATCGGCTCCCGCCCATCGACCAGCGGCGCCACGAACAGGTCGGGTTGGACCAACTGGTCCCCGCCAAGGTCGAGATCCGCCGGGGAAAAGAAGGTGCCGCCGAGGCGGTGGCGTTCGACGAACGGGGCCAGTTGGAGGAATAGTTCGCCGATGGCTCGCTGGTGCACGCCTCGAGGGGAGGGCGTCACTAGCAGCTCGCCGTCGACGAGCTCGTACCGGCGTCCGTCCTGCGGCAGAGCCAGGACGTCGCTGCGGGTCCAAGGAGACCACGGGTTCGGCATGACCATACGCTACGCTCGGCGGCTCTGGTTTGGCAACTCGGCATGGACCCAAGATCCGACCGTTGCCGCCGAACCGGGAACCCGAATGCTGCGAAGCAGGACCGAACGAACGCGGAGGCGGAGGAGTCTACTTCAGGCGGACGGCCGTGAACGGGAACCGAAAGACCGCCGGCGGTTCATCCTTGTCGACGATCCCGGTGTCGGAATCGAAATACCACGCGGTGATGGTGATCGTGCCGCTCATGGCGGTGCCGGTACGGGTGGCCGTGATCCGCATCACGCTCCGGGGCCCGGTCTGGGAGCCGAGATCTTCGATGTCGTACGTCGTCAGGCCGTCGACGAACTGGCCCGTCAAGGTGCCCGTGCCAAGGTCCTCCGTCGACTGCGACCACCGGGTCGTCCCGAAGCCCGCGAAGAAGGGGCCGACCGCAAAATGCTGCTCGGGCATGGCCCCGAGGAAATACTGGAGTTCGCCGGGGAGCTTGGCGGAGGCGGGCGGGCAGCAGTTCGTCGTGCTCCAGGTGCCTGCCGGAAGGACCCGGAGGCGGAGCGCGGTACCGGTCGGCACTTCGTTCTCGATCGCGATCAGCGCGGATTGAGGCGCATCGATGATCCGTTGGAGCAGATCGGCCAGCGGCGCCGACTCCGCCAGTTCGAGCAGGCCGTCCTGGTCAACGAACGTGTTGATCCGCCAGTAGGGGACGGCCCCGAGCGCCAGGCGGGCTTTGGCGAGCCGCACCTCTTCGGTTTCCATCAGTTCGACCGTGACGACCAGGTTGCCGGGGTCGCCGATGGTCCGGGTGAAGGTGCGTTCGCTGAACGAGGTCGTTTCCGGGGGATCGTCGCCGATCGTCCACCGGTACTTCATGGCGCTGGTGCCGATCCCGCCGTTGGTGACGGTGAACGTCACCCGGTCGCCTTCGACGGGGCGCGCCGGACTCGACGACAACTCGAACGGGACCCGCTGAACGTCGACCCAGGCAAAGTCCGCGTAGTGCCACTTGACGGTGGTCGGGATCGAGACCTGACTCGTGAGTCCGGTCAGGTTGGTGCCGAGGTCGACGGGGACGTCGACCCCATCCATCGCGTCGTCGAGGTCGTCACCGAACTTGACGCCGAGTCCGTCGAACGCGGTGGTCCATCCGCGGCGGGGTTCTTTGGCGACCTCGCTCCGCGGCGGACAGCTTGGGCACCGGGTCCGAAACGTGAGCATGTCACTCGCGGTCACGATGGCGTCCCCGACCCGCCGCCAGACCGTGTCGGCCGGATCGCGATACTCGGTGAACGTCGTCGGGAAGGTCGACCGGCCCACGTCCTTCGCCTCGAGTTCGTCGAAGAGCCGGTCGAGCGTGCGGGCCGGCATCAGCGCGCTGGCCGCCAGCGGCACGACGTAGATGTACTCCTCCTCCGCGGCCCCGGCCCGCTCGGCGAAACGGAACGGCACGGCGCCGTCCGTGGTGAAATCGATGGTGCGTTCGATGCCGGGGGTATTGGGGTCGGAGATATAGATCCGGCCCCATTCGAATCCGTGAGCGATGAGGGCGTGGGCGCCGGCAAAGAGGGGCTGGAAGATCACCAGCTGCTGACCCTGGTTCGTCAGCAGCATCGCCAGGGGCAGGCTCAGCATCTGGGCGGTCCAGCTCAGGGGATCCCGGGTTCCGGCCAGCACTTTCCCGATCGTCGCGTCGGCGCGGTAGCTCATGGTCTTCTGGACGACCGTTGCCAACCGGATGCCGAGGGGATTGTCGTCTTCGAGGCCATCGACCCGATCGTAGCGCCCGAAGAGGGAACCCTTGCTCCCTTTGCGGACGTAGTTGTGGTACAACGCCGAGAGCGTCGCGCCGGTGCAGTAGCCCCCCGGCGTGGGGGCGGAGCCGCGGTTGGCGAACTCCCAATCGTCGACTCCGGGGCGGAAGCCGGTTCCGATCCGGACCCTGAGGTCCACCTCCCGGGCTCCCACCATGATGATCTCGATCGATCCGAGCGCCGTCGTGAGCGCGGCGGTCGGCGCGGGGGCCGGACCCTGCGGGAGCATCATCTGGTCGGCTGAGACGTGCTGGGTCAGGACCACCAGCGAGGTGTCGGTCCGGGCAAGGATCGGAATCAGTTCGAGTTTGCCACTGACCGGGTCGCGAAAGAACGCGGCG
This sequence comes from uncultured Gemmatimonadota bacterium, assembly GCA_902826755.1. Lineage (GTDB taxonomy): Bacteria > Gemmatimonadota > Gemmatimonadetes > Gemmatimonadales > GWC2-71-9 > SHZU01. The sequence continues at coordinate 1,933 of CADEGB010000121.1, read as the reverse complement.
ACCGCCGAGTCGGCGGAGACCCGGACCGGCAGGGTGATCGTGAACGGCTCGGCAGCGAACCCTTGCCCGTTGCTGACCCGAATGACCGGTCCGATCTGCCGGACGGTGGTGGGCAACGTGGGCCGGAGGTCCGGCAGTTCGGTCACCGTCCAGGTGGTGGCGGTGGGAAAGGCCCCGGCCGGCACGCTGATCTGGAGGCCGTTCAGCGGGGACGACGGTCGGGTGACCGTGATGGTGCCCCCGCCGGTTGGCACGGTGGTGGGGGCAAAACGGGCGGTGGCCCGAATGGTCGCCTTCGGAAGGCTGCCGACGGTGGCGGTGAGGGTTTGCGGTCCTTCGGCAGGGCCGAGGGTCCAGGCGCCGGCCACGGCGATCCCGCCGGCGTCGGTCGTGGCGGTGGTCGTGGCGATCGACCCACCGCCCGAGTCCACGGCAAATGTCACGGTCACGTTCGGGACCGCGGCACCGCTGGCGCTTCGAACCACCACGGCGGGGGGCGTAGCCACTGCTTGTCCTGGCTCGGCTTCCTGGCTGTCTCCCGCGCTGACCGCCACCGTGGCAGGGGTCAGCGGGGGCGGGGGGGGCGGTGCTGTTGGCTCGGTCCCGCCTCCGCACGCAACCACGAAAATGAGCCCGAAGGCGGCCAATCGTTCGACGGTCATGGGGTCCCATCGGGTTCGAGCCGAAGCGGCAAACGGGGAGCGTCAACAGTCAACGCGCGGTCCGGTGGTTCGGAGGCTCATGGGTCAGGTTTGGCCCCCTGGGCGAGGGCCCGTCGACCCCCCGCGAATCACCTTTTGACGGGACGCGGTGGATGTGTAGTCCACGACCCAAATAGGCCCTGGCGATGGGCCAGGCCACCAAACGGCACTAAGGGCGTCAACGGGTGCAGTTTTCGGGACCTTGCTATCTTTGTGGCTTGAAGAACTCAACCGAGGAGCAATCCCAATGCTCCACTACCGGCTCGACCCGACGCGACGGTTCGTCGAGGTTCTTGGCGTCCAGACGTCAGATCCCGAGGAACTTGCCCGCCTCTTTGCCGCCATCGTCGTCGATCCGGGTTTCCAACCCGGATTCGGCTTTTATCGAGATCGGCGGGGTATGGAGCCGATGAAGCGGGGCACCCTGCAGGCGAACCTGGCCACCCTCGCCGCCACGCCAGGGCTCACGGGCACCCGGTGGGCCTATGTGGTGAGCGACCCCGCCAACTTCGGGATGGCGCGGATGGCTGCCATGCTCGGCGACGGCTCCGCGCTCGAACTACAGATCTTCGACACGCCGGAGGCTGCCATCGACTGGCTGTCCGAGCGGCCCCAGGGCAAGCCTGCCATCATGCCCACGAAATGAACCGATCGGCGTGAAGCGGCCAGGGGCCGATGGCTCGACGGCTTTGATACCGCTCCCCCGTTACAACAGTCCTCACCGAGCCTTCATCCCACGCCGATTAACAATCGAGCGAGGTCGGGCGGGTCATCCGCCGAGTGGCCTCGTGACCAGCGTGAGGAATTCCAATGATCCACAATGTCAGCGGGGATATTCTCCTGTCCAAGGCGGCGTGCGTGGCTCACGGCGTGGCGCCGAACGATCACTTCGACAGCGGCTTGGCGCTTGCGCTTCGGGAGCGGTGGCCGGCCATGGTCAAGGACTTCCGGCACTACGCCTTCCAGACCCACCCGCGTCCCGGTGAGTTGTGGGTGTGGACGGGGGTCGGCGGGGTCCGAATCGCCAATCTGCTGACTCAGGAGGGTGAGCACAATCACGGGGCCAAGCCGGGCCGAGCCACGTTAGGCAACGTCAACCACTGCCTCCGGCGTCTCCGGCACGAGATCGACAAAGGAGAGATCAGCAGCGTGGCCATGCCGAAACTCGCGACCGGGGTGGGGGGGCTGGCCTGGACCGAGGTCGAACCGCTGATTCGCCAGCATTTGGGGGA
>CADEGB010000120.1 GCA_902826755.1 uncultured Gemmatimonadota bacterium | reverse complement strand
ACCGTACTTCGATCCGGTCCGGATGCGCGGGGCCTGGATGCTGGTGCTCCAGCATGAGCCCAACCCGCCGCCGTCGTTGGCCCCCGATCCCGGACTCTTCGAGGCGTTCCGATTCGCCGACCGCTACAGCCTGATGATCGAGCAGGTCGGCCACCTCCACCTGACCGTGGACACTCGAGGGTTCCCGCTCCGGGCGGCCGAACGGGCCGGGCTCGAGGCGATCCTTCGTCGGTCGTCCGCCTTCTTCGACGTCCATCTCAAGGGCAACACCAGCCAACGCGGAATCCTCGGCGACTCGACCCTCGAGGAGGGGCGCTATCTCCAGAACCTGGCCGCCGAGGCCAAACCGGCGGTCCCAACCGCGGACGAAGGCGAGGCGCTGATCTTCGATCGGCGCGAGGTGGCCACGCTCGTGTCGGTGGTACGAGCGGCGGCCACCGCCAACCCTCCGGAACGGCTCTTCCCGTACTGGCAGATCCGGAACTGGGCGTTCCGGCTCCGCCTGTCACAGCGGCGGGACGAGGCCCTCGCGCTGTACCGACTCAACACCGAGGTCTATCCCGGACGATCCGCCGGGCATGAGGAACTCGGCAACCTCCTGTTGGAGTCCGGCGACAGCGCCTCCGCTCGCGCCAGTCTGAGCCGGGCGGCCGAGGTCGTGAGCTCGGACGACACGATCCCCGTCGCAAGCCGCGACTCCGTCCGCGCCGCGCTCCGGGCCCGGTCGGCTGGGATCCGGTAGGAGTCACGGCGAGACGGTTCGGACTCGCAGGACCGCCGCCTCGGCGTAGTGGCCGGCAAACTCCGGCGTCCCGACGCCGTCGTTGACGACATCCTCCATCGCGAAGAGGTGCAACGCGACATAGCGAGTATTGGCCGGGAGTGTCAGCGATCCCGCAGCCCCCTGCCAGGTCGCGGCGGCGGTCACCGTTCGGTCGATCCGAACCCGTCCCAGCCAGGCCCCCGCGGCGAACTTGGTGGCGAACTGGTCGGGCGGGCCGTCGAAGGCGAGCAGTTGGATCCCGAACAGGCGATCGACGCTCGGGGCATCCACGCGACCAAAGAGGACCTCGCCGTCGATCCGGATCCGACCGGCATCGATGTCGCCAGCCAGGTGGGTCAGGTCCACGAGCTGGAAGACCTCCGACGCCACCGTATTGGTCGACGAGGTCGTCGGGCCGGTGGCGACGAAACGGAGGACCCGGGCCCCATCCACCGTGGGAAATCCGGTTGGCACGGCCACCGATTCGACGTAGTCCCCGCCCCAGGCGCCAGGGGCACTCGGGAGCACTCGCGCCGTCACGGACTCCTCGAAGCTCGGGTTGAGCAGCAGGTTGCCCTCCGGAAGCACCGCGTTGGCCGAGAAGGTTACCGGGTTGCCAGAGACGCCATCGGCACGGACCGTGGCCGTGACCGTGTTCGCGCCGACCGCGCCGAGGATCCAATCGGGAACGGTGACGATCCCGGCCGCGTCGGTATTGGTCTCGCGGATGACCACCCGCCCCCCGAAATGGCCGCCGCCGGACCCGATTTCGAATCGAACCGGTACCCCGGGCATCGGTGACCCACCACCGGACAACACCAGGACCGATGGCTTCAGGGCCACGGCCTCGCCGGGGGCGGCGGTCTGGACCGGGAATGAGACTGGGTTCTTGGCGACCGACCCGGCCACCGCGGCCGTCGCGGTAGCGGTGAATGCGATTGGATTGCCGCTCAGCGGCGCGTCGGTTGACCCCGTGGTGCCCGCGAGAACCCGTGCCACCAGCCGCTGGGCCCCAACGGAAGGCCCGAGCCGCCACCGGGACGGCATTTGGGCGCGCCCGCTGCTCCCCGTCTCCACCACCTCCCCATCGATCGGCCGACCGCCATCCTGCGGAATGAACCAGACCCGCATCCCGGGGACCTGGATCCCGGCCGCGTCGGTGACCTTCACCATCACCCGGTTCGGAAGCTCCGCTCCGACTTCACCGACCTGGCCGTCGCCAGCATCGATGGCCACCGCCGCCGCTGGCCCGTGGGCCGTGGCTTGAAACTCGAGATACCCGTCGGTCACGTTGTTCGTGGCTCTGATGCGGTGGACCCCGGGCGATCCGAGTACCAAGCCGACCGCTGCCGACCCGCCGCTCGTATTGACCGTGAGCCTCCCGGCGGGACTGCCGCCTCCGGACGGCACCAGTTGGCCACCGCCAGCCACGACCTCAAACGTGACGGCGGCCTCCCTGGGGTCGGCGCCGGTGCGGACGGGGATGTTGACCCGAACGCCGAGATCCCGGGGTAAGCGGGTCAGCGCCGGGCCGACCTGGCCGTCGCCGCCCTCGATCGCTGCATTCGCGGGGCCGGGCTCGAAGACGGCATCCTCGAGGGGACAGCCAGCCAGCAGGGCTGCGAGCAGCGTCAGTCCGACGAAGGTCCTGCCCATGATAGGCTCCGGGGATTCGGGGTATGGAGAGCCTAGACGACGGGACCGGGTCGGAATTCTCAGGTCCCCGGGCGGCACCTCGATCCCGGGCCCCGTGAGTTGCATCGGGACGGCCAGTTCGCTACTCCTACCGGATGACCACCACCGCATTTCTTGGCACCGGCCTCCTCGGCGGGGCCTTCGTCGAGGCCGCGCTGGCCCGTGGCGACCGGATCAGTGTCTGGAACCGGACCGCCGAAAAAGCCCGGGCCCTGGCCCCCCTTGGCGCCATCGTCGCTTCCACTCCTGCCGAGGCCGTCCGGGGCGCCGCCAGGGTTCATCTCGTCCTGAAGGACGATGCCGTGGTCGATGATGTCATCGACCAACTCCGGCCGGGGCTCGACCCGGCCGCGATCATCGTCGACCACACCACCAACCTGCCCGCCCTCACCGCGGCCCGGGCCCGCCGCCTCGAGGCGGAAGGGATCGAGTACCTCCACTGCCCGGTGTTCATTGGGCCGGCAATGGCCCGGAAGGCGCAGGGCACCATCCTGGTGGCGGGACCGGCCACGCGATTCGAGAAGGTCCGGGAAGCCCTCCAACGGCAGGCCGCTCGGGTCGAGTACCTCGGCGAGCGGCCCGACCTCGCCGCGGTGTCGAAGTTGTGCGGCAACGCGTTCATCATCGGGTTGAGCGCGCTGGTGGCGGATGTGTACACGATGGCTGGGGGCGCCGGCATCGACCCCGCGGCCTCGCTCAAGCCACTGGAGTACCTCAACGTGGCCGGTATCATTGCCACCCGGGGCAAGACGATGGCCGCGGGGGATTTCCGGCCAAGTTTCGAACTGGCCATGGCGCGGAAGGACGTCCGGCTGATGCTGGAACTGGCGGGCGGGGGCGCCCTCGCGGCGCTCCCCAGCATTGCCCACCGGATGGATCAGCTCATCGACGAAGGGCTGGGAGCGATGGACCTCGCCGTCCTGGCCCGTGACGCCGTGAGCTGACGGCTTCGGGCCCGCTCACTCGTATCCGAGGGCGGCGGCGGTCGGAACTCTGGTTGCCCGCCAGGCGGGCCAGGCCGACGCCGCGAGGGACGCCACCACCACCACCACCAGCCAGCCACCAATCGCTGGGACGCCGGGAAAGAGGCGGATGGGCACGGGTATCATGGTCCGCCCGAAGGCCCGCGCGAGAATCACGCTCATCGGCATCGACAGCGGAATCGCCACCGCCCAGCTCAGCAGGCCGATGAGGAGCGCTTCAATCTGGACGATGGCCAGGATCGAGCGGTGGCGCGCCCCAATGGCCCGCAACACCCCGATCTCCCGGGTCCGTTCGAGCACCGCCAGACTCGTCGTGGAGGCGAGCCCCAGTCCACCCACCGCGATCATCAGCACCGTCATGACCAGCAGGAAGTCAGCCACCATCAGGAGGTGATCCTCCGTGGCGAGCCGCGCTTCGCTGAGCAGTTGTGCCGAAGCCACCGAGAACCCGGCCTCATCGAGTTCGCCGCGGAGGTGGCGGGTGGCTGCGGCCTTGCTCGCCGCCGACCCGGCGGGCAGGGCTACCGCCACCGTCCGAACGCGCTGCTCCCCACCCAATCGCGCGACCAACTCCCGGGTCGCGAATCCGGCCGGCTGGGGCATCGCCCGCACCACGCCGACCACCGTCAACCGAACGGGGCGGCCGGCAATGAGGAGCGTCACGGTGCCGCCAAGCGTCACGCCCGGGTCATCATCCATCAGCGCCGTATTGACCACCAGCGCGTCGTGATCGTCGGCGCGAAGCCATCGGCCCGCCACGAGCGGGTAGGCAACCATGGAGGTGGCGGGGGGGTGACCAGTGATGACGAATCCGTTGCCGAGCGTCCCGTCCGCTTGGGTAATGGCCGCGCGGACCCCGTTCCATGCCTCCGCGCGGACGACGCCCGATCGCGACGCCACCGCCGCCTCGAGACTGTCGGCCGCCCGTGGCTCCGCGAACCGCAGGGAGAGGTCGTATCGAAGCACGTCGCCATACAGAATCGAGACGGAATCACGGATCGAGGCCCGGAGATTGAGCGCGCCGACGAACACAGCCCCACCCGTGGCGAGCGTCAGCATCGTCAAGACCATGCGCCCGCGCCGACGGAAGGCGTTCCGGAGACTCAGCAACAGGGGTCGCGACAAGCCGCCCGCCCGCCGCATTAGCCAGCCGGGCCCAACCGCGCTCGGCATGATTCCGACGTCGTGGAGGGCCGCGGCCACCGACATGCGGCTGCCGCGCCAGACGGGCACCGCGGCCGCGGCCACCGGCAACAGCACCCCGACGCCCAACTGCACCACGTGCGTCCACCGGGGAATCGCAAACCCGGCGGTGTCGAAGTTGAGAAGGTCGGCGATGAACTGGCCGTACCAGCGACCGATGATCGCCGCCGTCGGGATGGCAACGACGGACGCCACCAGGCCAAGCATCAGGGCGAGGCCGAGATACATCCCGGCCACCTGAGACGAACTCGCCCCGAGCGCCTTCATGACGCCGATCTCGCGAACCTGCCCGGTCAGCATCGCGGCGATGAGATTCACGACCAGGAAGCCACTCAAGAACAGCGTCAGCAGCGCAAAGCCGCCCTTGGTATAGAGGAGGGAGTCGATCTGGGCGGCGTGCACGTGGCTCCCGGGCTCGGGCACCTCGACATCGTCGACGCGATACCCGGCAGCCTCCGCCTGCGCCTTGATCTCGAACGCGACCCGGCGCACGGCTTCACGGCTCGCATCCCGATCGCGGACGGTTACCAGCACCCGGTCGAGGTCGGCGGACAGGCCGAGCGATTTCAGGGTTGCCGGCGTGACGAATCCGTACACCACGTGCTCCATCCATCCTGGTGCCAGGCCAGCATCCCGCGCGATCCCGACCACCGGAACCGCGATCGCCGGTCCGTCGTTTCGCTGGATGGTGACCGCATCGCCGACCGCGATGCCTGCGAACTCGACCGACGAGCGCTCGACGACGAGGGTCCCGTCTCGCGGCGGCCACTCCCCGCCTTCGGCGCTGATCAACCCGATCCGGCTCGCCGCCAGGTCCTCACCGGCAAAGAGGAGGGCGGTCCGCCAGGTTCCCTGCACCCGGATGGCGGCGGTAACCGTTCGTCGAGCCTCCGCCGCCGCGATCTCGGGATGCGCCCGGATCCGTTCCAACAGCGCCTGGTCGACTCCGGATATCCGGATCGTGGCCGATGGCGGATTGGTGGCGAGGTACCCTTCCCGGGTCACCCGACGAATGAAGGCCCAGGTATCGAGGATCGAACCCGCCCCGACGATTCCGATGGCGATCGCCAGGACCACCAATGCCGTGCGGCCCTGATGCAGCCAGAGATCTCGCCCAACCTTTCGCCAGCGTGGACTAAGCATGGGCCGGCCGTTCGTCGGCGACGACCCGTCCATCGGCGAGAGTAATGGCCCGGGATGCCGATCGAAGCGCGCCCCGGTCGTGCGTGACCATCACGACCGTCTGCCCCTCCTCGGCCAGCGATCGGAACAGATCGATGATCGCGCCGGCAGTTCGGGAGTCGAGGTTGCCGGTCGGCTCGTCGGCGAGCAGTACCGTCGGGTCGTTGGCCAGCGCCCGCGCGATCGCCACCCGCTGCTGTTGTCCGCCCGACAGGGTCCCCGGAAGCTTGTCCGCCTGATCCAGAACGCCGAGCTTGGCCAGGAGCGCCCGCGCCCGCTCTGGACGGCCGGCCGCTGGCCCGGTGTCGCAGAAGTCCATTGGCAGCATCACGTTCTCCGCGGCGGTCAGGGTTGGCAGCAACTGGAAGAACTGGAACACGATGCCGACCGAGCGGCCACGCCACGCGGAGAGTCGTCGCTCGTCGAGGGAATGGATCGGAGTTCCACCAACCACGATTTCGCCGCGGGTGGGGCGGTCGATGCCGGCGATGAGGCCCAGCAGAGTCGACTTGCCGCTGCCGGACTGCCCGATAACGACGGTCAACTCGCCGGACTCGATTGCCAAAGAGACGTCGGCCAGCGCGGCAAAGCCACCATCAGCGGCCGGGTAAACGCGGTGTACGTCGCGGAGCGCAATCGCCGGACGTGAGGTTGAGACAGGGTTCATGCCCAACAGTACGGGGGCCGGCCGCCGGGGGCGACGGGATCACGCACCGTTCGACCAGCCCCCGGCCCCGTTCAGCGAAGCGCCGATGGACCCTGGCTGCCCGGGTCGCGATGATGCTGCCTCCAGGCTCAGGTCGAGCCTGCATCCACCAGTTGCCAAAGGAGCGCCCTGATGTCTTTGCGTGCGACACTCGCCCTGCTCGTATCGATCCATGCCCCGGGAGCTGCCCTGGCGCAGCATGGGGCTGGCCAGGCGGCCCAACCGCCAACCACCGCGCCGAAGGAGGCCGCTCAGTTCGACTTTCTGATCGGGACCTGGGATCTGACGGTCAAGGTCCCGGCCCCGAACCTGGCCGCGCGGATCCACGGCACACCGACCCTGACGGGCTCCTGGAAGGCGTGGCGGGCGTTCGATGGCTGGGGCATCGCCGACGAGCTCCGGATCACCGACGCCGCGGGCAATGCCCGAGCCCTGACCCATACGCTCCGGGTGTTCGATCCGGGCGCGAACCGCTGGAGCCAAACCGCCCTCGACGTCTACCGCAGCCGCTTCAGCACCGCCACCGCGGAATGGGTGGACGGGGAGATGCATCTGTCCGGCCGAGGCACCGGAGTCGACGGGAAGCCGTATGTGTCCCGAACCCGGATCCACGCGATCACCTCGACCAGCTTCAAATTCCAGCAGGACCGCTCGACCGATGACGGCAAGACCTGGATCGAAGGCTCCCTCCGGATCGACGCCAAGCGCACCGGTGGGCCGGCTCCCCGCTAACCCACTTGCCACGAGGGAGGACGGGCTGGATCCTTCCCCCATGACGCGTGCCCGGCCCTGGCTCTGGCTCCAGTTGGTCATCGGATGGCTCCCGATCTGGGCGCTTTACACGATGATGATCGTGGCCGCCCACCCCGGATCCGATCGGTGGCGGGCGGTCCTGATCGCCCAGCGGGCCATCGGGGCGGCCGCGTTGCTTGGCTTTCTGGTTTATCGCGCCACGCTCCGATTTCCTTGGCCGGCGCGGTTCCGGATCACGTTCGTCGGCTTCCATCTGGTGGCCGCCACCGTCTACTCGGTGGCCTGGATCGCCCTGACCAGCGCCATCGAAAGTGTCGTTCGGGGGGCCGTGGTGCTGGTCGTGAGTCCGAGCGGCCCGCTGCCCTCCCTCATTCTCGGCATCTGGTTGTACGTGATGGTGGCCGGCGTGGCCTACGCGAGCCAGGCCACCGCGCGGGCCGCCCGAGCGGAGACGCTCGCGGCCCGGTCGCAGCTTGCCGCGTTGCGGGCTCAGCTCAACCCGCATTTCCTCTTCAATGCCCTGCACACGGTGGTCCAGCTGATCCCCCGCGAGCCAAAGCGGGCCGGCGCGGCGGCCGAGCAGGTCGCCGCCCTCCTCCGCACCGCGGTGGAGGAGGATCGAGACCTGCTCCCCATTGCCGAGGAGTGGGCGTTTGTCGAGCGATACCTGACCATCGAACGGATTCGGTTCGGTGATCGTCTGACCGCCAGGATGACCCTGTTACCGGGCACCGAGCGTGCGCTGGTGCCGTCGTTTGCCCTCCAGACCCTGGTCGAGAACGCGGTGCGCCACGGCGCGGCGCCTCGAACGGAGGGCACCGCGATCGAGGTCGACGCCCGTCGGGTCGGCTCGGTCCTGGAAATCACGGTGCGGGATGATGGCGTCGGCGCCGATCCGGTGGCCATCGAACACCGCGGGACCGGCTTGCGCCGGCTTCGGGAGCGGCTCACTGCGCTGTGGGGCAGTCAGGCGGCATTGAAGATCTCGACCGCGCCGACCGGCGGCTTCACCGCCACGCTGACCATCCCGTTTCTCGACGACGAGCCATGAAGGTCACGACCTTGATTGCCGATGACGAGCCGGTGGCCCGGGCCGGTCTCCGCGACCTCCTGGCCGACATCGCCTGGATCGACACCGTCGGTGAAGTCGGCAACGGGCCGGCGGCCGTGGAGGCCATCGATCGACTTCGCCCCGATCTGGTGCTGCTCGATGTCCAGATGCCGGGCCTGACGGGCCTCGAGGTCATGGAGCGGGTCCGGCATCGGCCACACGTCGTCTTTACCACGGCGTTCGGGCACCACGCCGTCACCGCGTTCGAGTTGGGCGCGCTCGATTACCTGTTGAAGCCATTCGGTCCTGAGCGCCTGCGGCTGGCGCTCGACCGGGTCCAGGCGGCTCTCGGGGAACCCAATGCCGAACCGTCGCTCGACCGCCTTCGCGAGGCCCTCCGCCAGGGGCCAATGACCCGCCTGTTCGTTCGCTCGGGAGCAGCGGTCATCCCGATCGCGGTCACCTCCGTCACCTGGTTCGAGGCCCGCGGCGACTACGTGGCCGCCCACGTCGGCTCGACCCGTCATCTTCTGCACCTGGCCATGAATCGGCTCGAGGAACGACTCGATCCCGAGCGGTTCGTCCGGATCCACCGAGCCCACATCGTCAACCTCGATTACGTGGTCGCCTTCCGCCGGATCGGCAAGGCGCGCCTGGAGGCCGAACTGCGCGACGGGACTCGGCTGCCGGTCAGCCGAACCAAGTCCCACGACCTCCGCGACCTCGGGGCCTGACCCGACCGGTCCGTTCCGAGGCTCGCCTTGAGCGATGGCCGGAGGGACAGTATCCTCACCCCCACTCCCGACCCCTCCCATTCATCAGGATACCCGTCCATGATCCGGCTCCGGCTCGCCCTCTTCCTCGGCATCGCGGTCACGACGACTGGCACCGCCCAACCAGGCGGCGGGACGCTCGACTCGGTCCGGGCGATGGTCAAGCAGACCATGGCCGAGCGCGGGATCCCGTCCGTGGCGATCGCCGTCGGCGTCGGCGGCCGGATCGTCTGGGAGGAAGCGTTCGGCTGGGCCGACGTGGCGAGGAAGATCCCCGCCGCCCCGACCACGATGTACTCGTTGGCTTCAATCTCGAAGCCGATCACGGCCACCGGCTTGATGATCCAGGTTGCCCGTCAGAAAGTGGCACTCGATCGGCCCGTCAACGATTACCTCGCCGACGCGCCAGTCACTGCATTCGAGGGCAACGTCCAGGCCGCGACCGTGCGTCGAGTGGCCAACCACACCGCCGGCCTGCCCCTCCACTACCGGTTCTTCTACCACGATCGTCCGGTCCCCCGCCCGACCATGGACGAGGCGATCCGCCGCTACGGTGTGCTGGTCGCGCCACCGGGAGCACAGTTCACCTACTCCAACCTGGGCTACGGGATTCTGGAGCGAATCATCGAGCGAACGTCCGGGGTCGACTTTGCCGCCTTCATGCGACGGGACGTCTTCGAGCCGCTCGGCCTCGGCCGGATGGCCATCGTGACGGCCCCGATCGCGGGGGACACGGTGGCGGAACGCTACGATGGACAGGGCCGGCCGATCAGCTGGTACGATTTTGACCACCGCGGGGCGTCCGCCGTGTACGCCAGTGCCCGCGACCTGGCCCGCTTCGGACTGTTCCACCTCGGTCATCGGATCGGCGCGCCGATCCTCCCCCCCGCCGCGCTCGACACGATGCACCGGGCCACGGCCCGTCGCGCCGAGACCGTGGGATACGGCATCGGCTGGCAGACGTTCGAGGACGACTACGGATACCGCTCCCACGGGCATTCGGGTGGAATGCCGGGCGTCGCCACCGTGCTCCGGATCTACCCGGAGGCGGATCTCGTGGTGGTCGTCCTTACCAACGCCGCGGTCAACGACGCCGCCAGCCGAATTGCCGCCGAGGCAGCCGCCGCGTTCCTCCCCCGATTCAAGGCCCGACTCGCCGAGGCCACCGCCCGGCCGGCCGGTCCGACGACCCCGCCCGGGTTCGAGCCCGCGGCCGAACTGCTCGGAGAGTGGGCGGGGTCAATCACGACGTGGAACGGCCCCGTTCCGATCCGCCTTTCGATTGGCCCCGACTCGATCCAGGCGGCGATTGGTGGCGCCGCGTCGGTGGGCGCCACCAACCCCCGCTGGCAGGGAGGCCGGCTCACCGCCACGGTGCCCGGCACCCTGCCCACCCCGGACCAGAGCGGGCCGGGCAGTCTTACCCTCGACCTTCGACCGGCCGACAGCCGGCTGACCGGATCGATTTCCGCGCTGGCGCCTAACATCCACGCGTTGTCGTCCTACCTTCGACTCGAGCGGGTCCGGTGAGCCCTCCGGGCGACTCAAGGCCACGGCCGGCTGACCGATAATGCCTTGGAGCCCGTCATCCGCGACCCGGTCACCGCCTGCGAGGAAGAAGGCATGCAACTCGACTTCGACGCCATGATCACGGCTCACCGGAAATGGAAAGACCGGATCCGAGAGAGCATCGTGACTGGCACGACGATCGATTGGCAGACCGTGGCACCGGACGACCGCTGCGACCTCGGCAAGTGGATTCGGGCCCATCAGGCCGTCCTCGGGGCCAACCCGGAGTTTCAGTTCCTGATGGAACAGCATCGGCGGTTTCACCTGGTCGCCGCCGATACGATCAAGGCGGCGGCGGGGCTGCCCCAGGACAAGGCCCTGGCAATGCTCGAGATCGGGACGCCGTACAACACGGCCTCCGCCGCATGCGTGAGCGCGATCGTGGCCCTCCGCCGGAAGGTCGCCGCCGAAGTCTGAGCTATCCGACCAGCAACCTCATCGGTTCCGCCGCTTCCTCGAGTTCACCCCGCCGCGATCGCGGCAACCGCCCGAACAACGCCGTCCTGATCACGCCGGCCTGCCCTTTCGGATCCCGGCTCCAGGTCCCGGCAATCCGCCCATCAACCAGCACGACCGGTGCAATCCACCCCTGGCGGCGCTAAA
>CADEGB010000119.1 GCA_902826755.1 uncultured Gemmatimonadota bacterium | reverse complement strand
TCCGGCCCTGGAGCGGGAACATGGCGGTCCACCGGACGAAGTCGGCGAGGGTGACGTCGCCACCCTTCATCGAGACCAGCGTCCGGCTCGACTTCCGGGAACCCTCAGGATAGCCAATGGCGGTTTTCATGGCCGCGGCCGCCCCGTTCGCCACCTTGACGTCAGCCGCGGCAAGGAGGCCGAACATGTAGGTCGAATCGGCCACCTGCATGGCCCGCTGCTTGACGCCGTCCTCGATCCGGACCCGCGCCTCGGCCAGGGTGGGCCGGCGAATGATGTGGAACCCGAACTGGGTCGGCACCACGCCGGTCATCTGCCCCGGCTCGAGTGCCCAGGCGGCATCATCGAATTCCTTGACGAACTGACCGCGGGGACCGAACGGCAGGTAGCCCCCGTCGTTCTTGCTCCCGTCGGCGCTGTACTCCTTGGCCAGCGCGCCGAAATCGGCGCCGCCTCGGATCCGGCCGAGGACGTCGGTGATCGTCCGGCGGGCCGCGCCCGTGTCGGCGGCGGTCGGACCGGTGGGGATCACGATGATGTGCTGGAAGACTCGGTTGTCGGGCGAGTTGAAGGCGCTGTCGACCGAGGCCGGGGTGAACTGGAACCGCTGGGTGCGGACCGTATCGCGCCACTTGGTGACCTTGATGGTGGCCAGGGTCGGCCAGAGCACCTCGTCGATGGCGGTGCTGTCGGTGGGCACCTTCTTTTCGGCCACCGCGCGGGCAAACAGCGAATAGTCGAGCCAGAGGTTCGAGATGAACTCGGCCGCCTGGATGGTCGGGCCGCCGCCCGACTTGCCCATGATCTCCGCCACCCGCTCAGCGGTCAGCTGGTGGTCTCCCACCATGGCCGCCACGTCGGACCGGGCCGCGAACCGCTCGCAACCGCCGATCAACGTCGCCCCGACCAGCACCCCTAACGCCAGACGCCTCATGTCCGCTCCAATCGATGTCATGATGAACGAGACCCTCGTCTCGTCGCTCCTTATTTGCCAGCGGCCACCTGGCGCAGCGCCCGCACCAACGCCGGGATGATCGGCTCGCCACCAAGGCGGACCAATCGCAGCGACAACGGCACCGTCCGCCGGACATCGGCCGCCAGCTGCACGTGGTCGAGCGCGGCGGTGAGCCTGGCCATCCTGGGAGTGGTACCGGCCCGGAAACTGATCCGGGCTTCGTCGCCCCGCACCAGGATATGCTGGATTCCCAGGCCGGCGCCGATGACTCGGAGACGGGTGAGATCGAGCAGATGCTCGGCGACCTCGGGCGGTGGACCGAATCTTTCCCGAAGTTCCTGGCGTAGCTCATCAATTTCGCCTGGATTGGTCGCCCGCGCCAGTCGCCGGTAGATGTCGAGCTTGGTGTCGTCGTCGGTCACGTACTCGTCGGGGAGCTGGGCCGGCCGATCGAACACCACTTCCGGCGGGGCCGGCGCGTCGATGACCCCGGCCCCCTCGCGGAGCGACTTGACCGTTTCCTCCAGCCACCGCAGGTACAGATCGAACCCGACGGCGTGGGCGTGACCGGACTGTTCGCTGCCCAGGAGGTTGCCGGCGCCCCGAATCTCGAGATCCTTGAGCGCGATCCGGTACCCGGCGCCGAGTTCGGTATGGTGCTCGAGGACCTTGAGGCGGTCCTCGGCGTCCGGATCGATCAGGTCGGGGGTGAGCAGATAGCAGTACGCCCGCCGATGGCTCCGGCCCACCCGGCCCCGGAGCTGATAGAGCTGCGCCAGACCAAGTCGATGGGCGTCGTGAACCACCATGGTGTTGGCATTGGGGACATCGAGCCCCGACTCCACGATCATCGTCGACACCAGGATGTCGAGCTCCCCGGCCACGAACTTCCGCATGACCGACTCGAGCGAGTCGGCGCTCATCTGCCCGTGGCCCACGCCCACCCGAGCTCGCGGCGCCAGCGTCCGGACCCGCTCGGCGATCGTCTCGATCGTCTCGATCCGGTTGTGTACCACGAACACATGCCCGCCCCGGTCCAGTTCCCGGGCAAATGCCTCCTCGAGCAGCCCATCATCCCAGGGTTCGACGAAGGTCAGGATCGGGGAACGATCGCGGGGTGCCGTCTCGATCAGACTGAGATCCCGAATGCCCGCCAGGGACAAATGAAGGGTTCGGGGAATCGGGGTGGCGGTGAGGGTCAGGACGTCGACGGCCAGTTTGATGGCCTTGAGCTGTTCCTTGTGCTTGACGCCGAACCGGTGCTCCTCGTCGATCACCAGCAGGCCCAGGTCCTTGAACGCCACGTCCGCCGAGAGGATCCGGTGGGTGCCGATCGCGATGTCGATCGTGCCTTCGGCAAGAGCCGCCAGCACCGCCTTCTGGTCCTTGCCGCTGCGGAATCGGGAGAGCACCTCGACCTTGACCGGGAAGTCCGCCAGCCGTTCGGCGAACGTGCGCCCGTGCTGTTCGGCGAGCACCGTCGTCGGAACCAGCACCGCCACCTGTTTGCCGCCCTGGACCGCCTTGAACGCCGCCCGCACCGCGATCTCGGTTTTGCCATACCCGACGTCGCCCACCAGAAGCCGGTCCATCGGGATCGGCCGCTCCAGATCGCGTTTGACGTCCTCGGTGGCGCGCCGCTGATCAGGCGTATCCTCGTAGAGAAAGCTGCTTTCCAGCTCCCGCTGCCACTTGGTGTCCGGCGGGAACGCGAATCCGGCGCTGACCTGGCGCCGGGCGTACAGCTCCAGCAGCTCGGCGGCCATCTTCTGGATCGCCTCGCGGGTCCGCTCGCGAACTTTTTTCCAGGACGGGTTCCCGAGCCGGTGGATCCGGGGCGGCGGCGCGTCGCCGTCCTCGGCGGCGGAGCGGTAGCGCTCCAGCTGATCGAGCCGGTAGAGAGGGACATGGAGCCGGTCGCCTCCCTCGTACTCGACGACGGCCACCTCGATGGTCCCGCCTTCGACGTCGATCGACCGGATGCCCCGGTAAATCCCGATCCCGTGGTCGAGATGGACCACGTAGTCGCCGTTGGTCAGGGTGCCCGCCGCGAGGGTCGGCGCCGCCTGACGATAGCGGCGCGGCCGTCGCAGTCGGCGAGCCCGGCGGAACACCTCGTGGTCGGTCATGACCCGGAGCGCGGGCATGACGAAGCCACCGTCGAGGGCGCCGACCGCCAGGGTGGCGCCGGTGGGCCGCCCGTGTTCGTCGAGGAGTTCGGTCAGTCGCTCGAGCTGCCCCTCGTTGTCGCAGAGAATGACGGTCGGAAGCTGGCCGTCGAGGATCTGCCGAAGCCGCTTGATGTCGCGATCGACCTTCTCCGGCGGCAGGAAGCCGGCCTGAACCTCGACCGGTTCCTCGGCGAGCGTCAGGCGGGCAAAGCCGTCGAAGGCCCGGCGCCACGTTGCCGGCTCGAGGAAGAGGTCGTCGCGCCGCGGAGCGTCTTCCCCGAGCCGGCGGGCCACGTCCAGGTGGTGCTCCGCCTCGCGCCAGGCCCGGTCGACCTCCTCGCCGTTGGCCGAGGCGGACTCGAGGAGGAGGAGGGTCCCGGACGGCAGCAATTCGAGCAAGGACGATCGGACCATCGGACCGGCAGGCCGCGGCGCGGGCTCGGCACCTTCCCCGGACGCCACGGTCCGGACCGGCAACACGGTCACGACCTCGAGTTCGGGTCCGCTCCGCTGGGTGGAGAGATCGAAGGCCCGGAGGCTCTCGATCAGGTCGCCCCACCATTCGCACCGGGTCGGGGCGGCCATCCCGAATCCGTAGAGGTCGACGATCCCGCCTCGGACGCTGAACTGGGCCACCTCGGTGACGGTCGGCACCCGTTCGTAGCCCATCGCCTCGAGTTGACCGATGACGTCACGAAGCGGCTGGGTGGTGGCACGGCGGAGTTCGAGCCGCATCGACGCGAGCACCGCCGGCACGGCGGTGCGTTCGGCGGATGCCCGCGCCGTGGTGACCAGGACGCCTAACGCCCCGGCCAGGAGGGCTTCGAGGGTCTCGGTCCGTTCACCGGCGATCTCGACGTGGTGCTCTTCCTCGCCCAGCGCCTCGCGCTGGGGATAGAGAGCGACCCGTCGGTCGGTGAGCTGGGCCAGATCGGCCAACCACCGCTCCGCTTCCGAGGGCGTGGTGGCAACGACCGTGACCAACTGGTTGGGACGCTCCTCGGCCAGCCAGGCGGCGAGAACGGCGGGACTGGAGCCCGGTAAGCCGCCCAGCCGAAGCCGGCCGCCGGCCGCCGGCAGCCGCTCGGCGACCTCCCGGGCCAGGCGGGTTCGGCCGAACGCGTCGAGAACCGGCCGCAGCATCGTCAGGTCCGGCGGCGGCGGGCCGTGGCGAGCGCCACTTCGCCAAGTCCGAGCAGGAGGGCGGCCCACAGTAAGGGACCGCGGAGATCGCTGGCGGCACCCGCCTGAAACGCCAATTCGGCGGCCCGGTCGACGGTGCCGATCCGGGCCTTGGGCCAGAGGGCGCCGATCTCCGCGTCGCCGGCTCGGATCAGGTCCGATTCGAGCGGATCAGGGTTGACGCTGAGCGCCCCCACCGTGTCGCGCTCGGCCAGGAGGAAGTGAGGACCGAGGCGCGTGGCGGTGAAGGCCGAGCCGCCTTCGATCGGCCACTGCTGGTCGCCCTGAACGACTGCGGTGACGCGATCGGGGACCAGGATCCGGTCGCCGGGGGCCGCCGTCAGCTGGATCAACTCGCCCCGGGCGGCCCGATTGAGGAGCGCATCAACGAACGGAAGGAATCCGGCGGAGAGCGGCAACGGCGTCCAATCGGGATCGAAACGACTCCCGACCAGGACCACCCGCCCGCTCCGGACCAGCCAGGGTTCGCCGCCGGCCGTGGCCAGCACGTCCGACGGTGCCCCGCCCTGATGGACGAGACGGTAGCGGCGGGTGATCCGTTCCCGACCGAGCCAGGGCCCGCTATCGGTGGCGGTCGGGGTGATCGCCAGTTCGCCAAACCGCCACGCGACGCCCCGGGCGGCGAGCGCCCGGTTGAGCGCGCCAACTTGAGCGGGATCCTGAGGCGGCAGGACCACCGCGGCCGACGCGCCGAGGGTGCCGAGCGAGACCTCGCCGCCAGTGGCGATCCGGCCGTTCTGGAGCAGCACCTCCGCGGCGGTGGCGAGGTATTGATCGCCGGCCGCCCACGACACCCGAGCGGCCGGGGCCACCCGGAGCGCCAGGGTTCGGGCGTCGTCGGCCCGGAGTTCGTCGGGGTCGAGAGCGGCCGTCACCGACCACCAGCCGGGGAGGAGTCCGGTCACCTTCTGGCCCCCCTGTCCTCCGATCGGCACCAAGAGCTGGCGGGGCGACCGGGTCCCCGCGACGACGCTCACCGGCCGGGCGCCTTCGCCGGAGCCGGCGACTTCGACCGATACCGTGCCTCCGTCCGGGCCCCAGGGCTGGCTCCCCACCGTCATCCGGGTCAAACCCGCGTTCGGGGGGACGGCCTCCGCCGGTCGCAGCACCGTCATCGGGCCATCGTGTGGTTCGCCAGCCAGGGCCGTCCGTTGAAGATCGGAAATCACGATGATCTCGCCCGGCCGGTCCTGCTCGGCGAGCAACAGCGCGGCAGTTCGAACAGCTTGGCCCACGTCGACCCGCCGGGCCACCGACGCCAAGGTATCGATCCGGCCGCGGTGGGCGGCGAGGGTGCCCTGGCGGGGAATCCCATCCGCGGTCAGGAGCCAGATCCGGTCGTCGGGAGTGGCCCGGTCGAGGACGGCGCGGGCCGCCTGCTTGAGCCCGTCGAGCACCGGGACACCGGCGGCGACGGCTCCGCTGGACAGCGAATTGTCGACGATCAGGACCGCGGCGGTCGGCGCATGGGTGCCGAGCCCGGCCGTTGGCCAGCTCGGGCCAGCGGCGGCGAGCACGAGCGCCACGATCAGCAGGGTCCGGAGCAGCAGCAGGAGGAAGTGCTGCAGTTGGAGTCGGCGCTGATGGAGGCGGGTCGCGTCGGCGAGATAGCGGGTGGCCGGGAACACCACGGTGGGCGGTTCCCGACGGGCGATCAGGTGGAGGATCACCGGAATGGCGGCGAGCAGCAGGCCCGCAAGCGCCTGAGGCGCGGCGAACGACATCAGGCCACGTGGGTCGACCGCACCAGGGTCTGCCGGAGCGCCAGACCGAACGGCAGGTCGGTCGTGACGCGCTCGTAGGCGATCCCGTGGCGGCGACAGGCAAGGCGCCAGTCGTGGATGACGCCCTGCACCGTCTCAGCATAGACCCCGGCCCAGTCGGCCGGTCGGATCGTGACGTGCTGGCCCGTCTCGGGATCCTCGTAGCGGGCCTCGGCCGGACCACCAAGGGTCAATTCGGCCGGATCCATCAGGTGCAGCACCAGCACTTGATGGCCGCGATGGCGGAGAAACCGGAGTGCTTTGATCGCGAGTTCCCGATCGAGGAGCAGATCCGAAACGAAGATGACGAGGCCGCGGCGGCGGAGTTGATCGACGACTCGGCGGAGCGCCGGCTCGGCGGCGGTGCCCTCGCCGGCCCGGGTCCGATGGACGACGGCCAGCAACTGATGCCAATGCGCCATCCGGGCCCGCGGCGGGGTGACCGACCGGACCGCGTCATCGAAGGTCACCAGGCCGGTGGCATCCCGTTGCCGGAGCAGCACCAGCATGATGGCGGCCACCAGTCGCTTGGCGTAGTCGAGCTTAGTCAGGCGGCGGGCGGTGTCGCCCGACCAGCCCATCGACTTGCTGATGTCGAGGACGACCATGGCCCGGAGGTTGGTCTCTTCCTCGAACTGCTTGACGTAGAGGCGGTCGTTGCGGGCCAGGAGTTTCCAGTCGACGTATCGCAGCTCGTCGCCGGGCTGATACGGCCGGTGCTCCGCGAATTCGACCGAAAAGCCGCGCCGCGGCGAACGGTGGAGACCGGTCAGAAACCCCTCGACGATCCCGTCGGTGAGCACTTCGATCCCGCCGAGCCGGGCGACTTCGGCCGGATCGAGCAGGTCGAGGCGTTCCTTGGACCGGGAGGTCAGGGCCATAGCGGGCGCAACGTACGGGAGGGAGCAAGCGGAGTCAAACGAGGGGACAGAGTGTCCTCCCAGGGTGACGGTTGGGACGAGTCGATTTCCGGACCGGTTCGTATCATGCTGACAGACGCCAAGTTAGCGGACGGCCATTGGTGGCACGACCCCTGCGACTGAACCCGGCAACTCGATCGGGATCTGGCAGTGCGATTGGCTCGGATGGTGGTGTCGGCGTTGGTCGCCACGTTGTTTGGCGGTTCCCTCTCCCCCCGGGAACTGCCGGCAACGGCGGCGGCCGCGCCTGCCCCCTCCCAGGACAAACCGCCGCGGCAGCCCCCGTCGCCGCCACGAAAACCGGAACCCAAGCCTGAATTGAGGCGCCGGAAGCCACCGCCGCCCGCGCCGTCGCCGGCTCCTCCGCCGAAATCGGACAAGCCGGACAACCACGATTAGAATTCCGAACCCTGCTCAGCGGATCCGACGTACGGCCCCGTCAGTGGCGGGGCCCTTTTCATTACAGGCACTGGAGGCATGACGTGAGGATCCGGGTACTGGTTGCAGGGCTGGGCTTGTTCCTCGTCGGACCGGCAGCGGCGCAGTCCCCTGACGCAGTCAAGGCGGCGGCGTCGATCACCGAGGCCGAGGTCCGGACCCGGGTCACGATCATCGCGCACGACTCCATGGGCGGCCGCGATACCCCAAGTCCCGGCCTCGAGAAAGCGGCCCTCTGGGTCGCGGCCGAGTTCCGGCGCCTGGGCCTCAAGCCGGGCGGCGACGAGGGCAGTTACCTCCAACGGTATCCGGTCACGGTCACGCGTCCCGACCCCGATTCCTCCTTCATCGCGTTCAGCGATCCGGCGGGCCGGGCCTTTACGCTCCGACTCGGGCGCGACGCCCGGGTCGAGGGGATGGCCCCGTCGACGCTCACGTCGCTCGGCACGGTCCTGATCGGCGGCGCATCCATCGACACGGCCGCCATTCCGCGGGAAGCGGTTGCCGGGAAGCTGGCCATCCTGGTGCTGGACTGGTCGAAAGGGATGACGGAACAGCTCCAGGCCGCCATCGGGTTGGTGATGGGTCGGGGAGCCCGTGCCGTCATGATGCCGGTGAATTCGGATTCGATGGCCGGGATCATGGGCCTCGGACAGGAGCCGGCCCCGCGGGTAGCGCGCGGCACCGTCGCCCGGACTTCACGCGGCGGGGCGTTCTTCCCGTTGGTGAGCGAGCGGGCCATCGTGGCGGCCGTTCCGGAGGCCGCCGATCAGTTCGCGGCCCTCCGCGGGGCGGCGACGACGACGGTGGTTCCCCTGGAGTGGCAGGCGGCCGTCATCGACAAGCCGGCGCCCGCCACCATCGAGATGGTGCCGAACACGGTCGGGATCCTCGAGGGGACTGACCCCGTCCTCAAGAGCGAGTACCTGGTCATCTCGGCTCACATGGACCACGTCGGCAGCGCGTGCAGCGGTGGGACGCCGACCGACCAGATCTGCAACGGCGCCGATGACGACGCGTCGGGCACCGTCGGCGTCGTCGAACTGGCGGAAGCGTTCGTGATGGCCCGACCGAAGCGGTCGGTGATCTTCCTGACCGTCAGCGGCGAGGAAAAGGGCCTCTGGGGCAGCGCCCATTTCGCCGAGCACCCGCCGGTGGAGATCAAGCAGATGGTGGCCAACCTCAACATGGACATGATCGGCCGCAACTGGCGTGACACGATCGTCGCGATCGGCAAGGAGCACTCGGATCTTGGCCGGACCGTCGAGCGGATCGCCGCCGCGAATCCGGATCTCGGCATGAAGGTCATCGACGATCTCTGGCCGCAGGAGAACCTCTACTTCCGCTCCGACCATTACAACTTCGCGCGGAAGGGGATTCCCGTCCTGTTCTTCACCAGCGGCCTCCACGAGGACTACCACGCCGTCACCGATACGCCGGACCGGATCGACGCCGAGAAGGAAGCCCGGATCCTCAAGCTGGTGTTCCACCTGGGCCAGGAGATCACCAACGCGCCCGGCCGGCCGAAATGGAATCCCGAGAGTTACAAGAAGATCGTGGCGCCGCAGGCGCAGGTTCCCTGACGGATCCGGAGGAGACTCGATGGCGCATCAGCACGACTCGATCGAGGCGTTCAACGCGTTCCGGGAAGCGATGAACGAGAAGATCTTCGCGGCCGGCAACCTGACGACGAACCGGTTCTTCAATCTCGACACCCGGGCCTACGAGCCCGGGGCCCTCGACGGGCGGACCAAGGAAATGCTCGGGCTCGTCGCGTCGCTGGTGCTACGGTGCGACGACTGCATCACCTATCACGTTCTCCAGTGCGTCGACGCCGGGGTGTCCGACGCGGAGATGCACGAGGTGTTCTCGATCGGATTGGTGGTGGGGGGATCGATCGTGATACCGCATCTCCGCCGCGCGGTGGCGCGCTTGGAGGAGGCCAGAACCGCCCACGGCACCTGATGCCGGGGCCTTCGCCTCAATCCGGCGGACGGGGCCCGGGATCCCGTGAGGCCAGAACGCCCGCGATCACCAGCAGCGCCCCGAGACCCTGCAGCGGAACGGGCCGCTCCCCGAGGAAGAGCCACGCGATCCCGCCCGCGACCAGCGGGGTGACGCAGTTGTAGAGGGCCGTCCGCGGTCCTCCCAACGCCTTGAGGCTGCGGGTCCAGAGGACCGAGGCCACCACCGACGACAAGACCGAGGAATAGGCCACCGCCCCCCAGACCGCCGGGTGGAGGCCCGAGAGGGTGACACCGGGGAGCGCGGGTGCCGCGGCCGCGATCAGGCCCGGCGTCCCGCCCAAGTGGGTCAGCGCGGCAACCTGGAACGCGTTATGACCCATCGCCACCCGTCGAAGGCCCACGGTGAAGACCGCCCAGAACAGGAGCGCGGCCACGCTGAAGAGGTCTCCGCGCGAGGTTTCCCCGCCGAAATGCAGGCCCTTGGCTCCCACCACCAGCAGGACACCAGCGGTGCCGAGGAGGATCCCGACCCAAACCCGGGGCCGAGGCCGTTCGTGCCCCAGGCCAAGGCCCAGCACCGCGACCACGACGGGAAGACTCCCGAAGATCACCGCGCTGTTCGTGGCGGTGGTCCGCTGGAGTCCGGCCAGGAACGCCAGCTGGTTGAGGGTGTGGCCGACCACGCCCAGCCCGAGGAGCCGCCATAGCGTCCGCCGTGGCATCGGATGGGCGCGACCCAGGCCCCAGACCACGGCCCAGAGGAGCGCCGTGCTGACGACGAACCGGATCGCCGCGAACACCGATGGCGACACGTG
Organism: uncultured Gemmatimonadota bacterium; assembly: GCA_902826755.1. GTDB lineage: Bacteria > Gemmatimonadota > Gemmatimonadetes > Gemmatimonadales > GWC2-71-9 > SHZU01. Next base: position 1,184 of record CADEGB010000119.1, on the reverse strand, counting down.
GCCTAACGCCTGCTTGTTGACGGTGTAGTTGGCGCCCCAGATCAGGGAGACGACCAGCAACGCGGCGTCATGGCGGGAAAACCGGGCCGAGTCGGTCACGGCTCGGGACTGACCGGCGGCCGGGACGCCGGCGCCGGCCCCCCCCGCCCGCCCTGGCTCAGGAACACGCCGCCGAAGACCAGCGCCGCGCCGGCGAGCTGCGCGGGCAGCGGCCGCTCCCGCAGCACCAGCCAAGCGACCAGCGTGGCGAACACCGGCACGACACAGTTGTAGAGCGCCGTCCGACTGCCGCCGATGGCCTGGACGGCGTGGCTCCAGAGGTAATAGGCCACCACCAGCGAGAGCACCGACGAATACAGCAGCGCCAGGATCGCGCCCGCCGGGAGGTGGCCCCAGTTGGTGCCCGACACCTCGGGCAGCGCCGCCAGGACCAGCCCGGGCGTCCCCCCGAAGGTGGACACGGCCGTTACCCGAAGTGGGTCGAGCCCGCGCCCGACGTGGCGGATGCCGACCGTAAACGCCGCCCAGCAGAAGCAGGCCATGAGGACCAGGAGGTCGCCGCTCAGGGTGGCCGCGGAGAACGAGATGCCCTGCGCGGCAATGACGACGCCAACGCCGACCGTGGCAATCGCGATCCCGGCCCAGAGCCGGGGACTGGGACGCTCGACGCCGAAAACGGTCGAGAGCACGGCCACGCCAATGGGCATCGCCGCCATGATCAGGGAGGCGTTGATGGCGGTAGTGGTGACGAGCCCCTTCATGAAGAGGGCCTGGTAGCCCGTGTTGCCGATCACGCCGAGGGCGGCGAGCAGCCATGCCGTCCGGGTCGGTAGCGGATTCCCGGGCGCCAGCCACTTGACCAGGGCCCACAGCAGGGCGCTCGCGATCAGGAACCGGGTCGCCGCGAACGCGAGTGGCCCGAACGAACCGAGAGCGTATTTGTTGGCGCTGAAATAGGCACCCCAGATGAGCGACACGACCACCATGGCGAGGTCATGCCGGGACCACCCGAATCGAGACATCCCGGAAATGTAGTCTGGGGCGTAAGTGGGCCCGAAAAAAGAGGTTCCGACCGACTATATTGGTGCCCCATGAAGCAGGCACGGATCCGGAATTTCTGCATCGTGGCGCACATCGACCACGGCAAGTCGACCCTGGCCGACCGCATCCTCGAGGTCACCGGC